>JBGSOH010000579.1:0-3345 GCA_041739205.1 Saprospiraceae bacterium | reverse complement strand
CGATTAGTGGATAGTGGAAGCAATGATGAAGGTATTTTTGATATTTGTGCATATGACTCCAATCTGCCTTGTCATCCTGACTATACTGCACTAGTCTCTTTTTACAACGCTACCGCTGGCAGTTCGTGGACCAATAAATCTGGTTGGCAACAAGGTGCAGCAGGGACCAATTGTAACGTTTGTACTTGGTATGGTATCACTTGCAATAGCGCAGGCGGGGTTACGGACATCAGACTATCTAGCAATAACATTACGGGAAATAACATACCATCCACATTGACACAGATTTCATTTCTAAATCATCTTGTGTTGTATAATAATAATCTATCTGGAAATATCCCCAACTTTCTAAATAACTTTCCAGTTTTAGTAACGCTAGACTTAGGTGGAAATGATTTTACCGGGGCGATTCCCGCTAGTTTAGGTAGCATTAATAATTTAAGAAGTTTATATTTGGATGGCAATCAACTCTCAGGCAGCCTTCCTGCAAGTTTGACAAATATAGATTTGAGTTTGATTTACGTCCAAAACAATGCGCTGACAGGGTGTTTCCCTTCAGGATACAGCATCTTTTGTGACAAAGCTTATAATTTTTCTGGCAATCCATTATTGGCCAATGGCATCACATTTGCTACCTACTGCGCTACTGGCAACGGTGGAGATGAAGATAGCGATGGATATTGTCAGAGTTTAGGTGATTGTAATGATGATGACAACACGATGTTTCCTGGAAATCCAGAAGTATGTGACCTGAAAGATAATAACTGTAATGGTCTGATAGATGATATCGCCACACCACAGACCAATACGTGGATAGCAGGAAGTGGATCTTGGTTTGTACCTACGAACTGGAGTCTGGGTATAGTGCCACAACGATGTCAAAATGTAGTCATAGCTGGTAGTAATGGGACCGTAGTGACCATACCAAGTGCTCAGGTAGGGGAAGCTAGATCAGTATTGGTACAATCAGGAAAAAGTTTAATTATCCAAAACACTGGTAGCCTCACCATTAATAATGGCCTAAATCTGATCAACTCAGGTACTGTCACCAACAATGGTACTTTATCCATCAATAACATCCTAGATAATGCACTTTTTGGCATTACAAATTCTGGTACCATCACGAATAGCTCATCAGGCTCCATCACGATTCAAAATTCAGGAATAAGGTCATTGTCTAATAATACAGGTGGTATTTTAACAAATAATGGAAGTCTTACGATCGATGGTAATTCAATTGGAGCAGTCAGCACAGGTATTTATAATGCAGGAAACACTATGAATTCTGGACAAGTGACCGTAAGAAACATCACTGGAAACGAAGTCATTATAGCACCAGGATCTACTTTTAATAATCAAGTTAATGGTGTTTTAAATCTGGAGTAGCTTTTTTACTCATCAGGCAGGATACCTGAATATATTGCATCGTAGCTAAGAAGCTACGACGAACAAATTGCATATTCCTTTTTTGCATAAAACTAATTTAAATTTCATTTTGTCACACTTTAGGGTCGGGGTAAACAAAATGAAATTTTAACTAGGTGTCAAATTGGGAAACAGCCTTATTTTTTGATAAGTTTATATTCCTTCAAATCGATAAAGTATTCCGTCGGCGAATAGTAAGTAAGTCCAAAAGAAACAGATTTTCCATCATGTTCATATCTTTGAGCCAATACGCTATACTTCTTTGGCAAAGTGTTGGAATAGTCTATGTTGAAAGGCAATTTGGTTTCACTTTCTAGTGCATTAAAATGATAGATAGGTAGATAATTGAACTTCTCTTTTATAAGATAAACGAAACTTGTATCATTTGTTTTTTGATAAGTTACTTGATATTCTTCACCACTTTTTATAGGCCATCCATATGTATTTACTCCAAAAGACTGTGTAACTCCTGTTCTTATAAAAAACTCTTGAAATACACTATCAATGGTCTCTTCTTCGGCCACAAACCTATTGACTTGTAAACTTTCTCTTAGCTTTTTGCCATGTTCATCTGTATAACCAAAGATATAGTTTCCTTCTTGATCGGCGATAACAAAATTTACCATTTCTCCTGTGTTCCCATATGATTCAGGTGTAAACAAAAAAGTGCCTGTTTTTTCATCAAGGTAAATGGACATCTCTCCAGCTCTACTAGCTTCGTCTTCTGCAAAGTCATTGCGATAAGCATACGTAAGCTGTGTAGAAAAATAATACTTGCCTGCCTTTGGATTCCAGTTTTTATCTCGGTATTGATCTGCTGTTTGAGCACTTAGATAGCTAAAATGCATTAAAACAATTAAAATAGGAAAGAAGAACTGTCTCATAAGATATGAACTTTTAATATTAATGAATATCTTTCAGTAAATACTCCAATCCATTGGTCTTAATCACAAAAGCAGTCGACAATATCATACCTAGTCTACCTTGCGGAAATCCCTGTGTCGACATCCATTCCAGATAATACGTAGGAATATGTTTGATCAGTGTGCCCTTATATTTTCCATAAGGCATCTGCATTCTGACTATGTCAATGAGTATTGTATTGTCTGGTTTGTTTTCCAATCTTTTTGATTACGTTATACCAATTCTTCTGCTTCTACTGCTGCAAGGTCCATAACTTCTTCTTCCTCTTGCAACTGATCGAGTTCTATCTTCAGATTGTCGATGATAAATACCTGACGTTCAGGTGTATTTTTACCCATGTAATAAGACAATAAATCTTCGATCTTGGTACCTTCTCCAAGGATGACAGGCTCCAATTTTATATTCTCACTGATGAAATCCTCAAATTCATTAGGCGATATTTCTCCCAATCCTTTGAATCGTGTGATTTCTGCCTTGCCTCTAAGCTTTTGGATGGCTTCTTGTTTTTCTGACTCGCTGTAGCAATAGTATGTTTTTGCTTTGTCTCTCACCCGAAACAATGGCGTATCTAGGATGTACAAGTGACCCATCTTGACCAAATCAGGGAAAAACTGCAAGAAAAATGTCAATAACAACAATCTTATGTGCATACCATCGACGTCGGCATCTGTTGCAATAACTACACGATTGTAACGAAGATTTTCGATACCATCTTCTATGTCTAAGGCGTGCTGCAATAGATTAAGCTCTTCATTTTGATACACCACTTTTTTGGTCATACCATAACAGTTTAATGGCTTACCACGAAGACTGAATACAGCCTGAGACTGCACATTTCTAGCTTTGGTGATAGATCCACTTGCCGAATCTCCCTCAGTGATGAAGATCGTACTTGCCAGTTTTAGTTCGTCTTCTGCTTTTTTGCCATCTGTGAGGTGAATCCTACAATCACGCAATTTTTTATTGTGAATATTTGCTTTTTTAGCTCTTTGATTG
>JBGSOH010000537.1:0-19290 GCA_041739205.1 Saprospiraceae bacterium | reverse complement strand
GTTAAAGATATGAATGAAGCACAGCGATTGTCCTTACATGATATTTTAAGATCTGTATTGAGCCAACAAGGATATCAAAAAGCTATGTTTATAATGCAGTACGATGAAAGAACACACGAAAGATTAAAAAAAATGTTCAATCCAATTGCAAACCGATACGGACAACAAAATTATTGGTTTTCCATCTTTGGAAATCCTAATGACAGTACTTGGGCCTTTAAATTTGAAGGTCATCACTTGTCTTTAAATTTTACCTTTACGCCAGAAAAAGTGACATGCTCACCAATGTTCACAGGTATAAATCCAGCCTTGACCCGAACAGGTGAAAATGCTGGTGTCCATGTAATGCATGATGAGCAAGAACTGGGCAATGAATTATTTGTTAGCTTGACAGAAGCACAGAAAACAAAAGCAATCCAAGGTCATCATCCTGCGGATGCTGATGTAAAAACGAAGCTAGGAAATGAAGCTCACTTGTTAGAAAAAAATGGTTTACCATTTATTGATATGACTCCAAGTCAACAAATGGTTGTTGAAAAAATAATGAGATCGTGGGTAGAAAACCTTGATCCTATTTTAGCAAATGAAAACATGAATAAAATTCTAGCTTCTAATAACAACATATATTTTAAGTGGTTTGGTACAAAAGACGTTTCTACCCTTCATTATTATTCGATACAATCTGATGATTTTATAATTGAATTTACCCACAGAGATGGTGGCCTAGACCATTACCACACCTTGTGGTACGGAATAGAAAAATAATTTTTGCACAAAAAACTTGATACAATGACATTATTGACACCATATACTTTTAGAAATTCTGGACAGACTACTGTTAATAGAATAGCACTAGCTCCTATGACAAATCAGCAAAGTAATGAAGATGGTACCTTAAGTAATGATGAATATAATTGGTTAATGCGTCGAGCAAAAGGTGGATTTGGGATTATCATCACTTGTGCTGCACATGTTTCTAAAGATGGACAAGGTTGGCCAGGCGAATTAGGGATATTCGATGATTCACATCTATCTGGCTTGCAAAGACTTGCACAAGGAATTCATCAGTATCAAAGTCTTGTCTTCGTCCAGATTTTTCATGGTGGCGCTAGGAGTCCTTTTGATGTCACAGGTAGTCAACCTTGGAGTTCTAGTGCCCATACCATGCATTTGGGAAACAAAAAAATAGAAGTAGCTGAAGGTTCTGTTGAGCAAATAGAATCAACAATCGATGCATTTGTAGCTTCAGCTAAAAGAGCATATGAAGCTGGATTTGATGGAATAGAATTGCATGGAGCACATGGGTATTTATTACATCAGTTTTTAAGTTCCGTCACAAATATGCGTTCAGACGAATGGGGAGGCAGTTTTGAAAATCGCTCTAGATTAATCCGTACTATTCTTCAGAAAATCAAGACTTCCTTACCCTCGAATTTTATAGTAGGCGTAAGGCTGTCTCCTGAGGACAAATATACTTTTCAAGGAATTGATTTTGATGAAAGTCTAGCTTTGGCAGCACTTTTGTCAGATGATGGAGCTGATTATATTCATGTTTCACCCTGGGATGCGCTGAAGAAGCCAGAAAAATACTCAGAAGGTGAAAAGGCTCTTATTACCTATTTCAGGGATATAATTCCTGCCAAAACTGCTGTGATTGTTGCAGGTGAGATTTGGTCAAGAGAAGATGGTGAAAAAGCAATATCACATGGTGCAGACATCGTTGCTTTGGGCAAAAGTGCTATAGGAATGCCAGATTGGCCGAAACTTATAAAAGATCCTCATTTTGTGCCAACCAAGTCACCATATAGCGTTTTACATTTGCATCAATCAGGATTAAGTCCAAAGTTTATTGAATATATGAAAAGGTGGAAAGGTTTTGTGCAAGAATGATAGTTTGATTTTTGACCTTCAAATAATTTGGTTAATTAACCTATTTTTCATTTGCTTTTACAACATAATTATACACTCTATTCACAGCATTTTCTCTTATATTCATGTAATAAAAGTTGATATCTGCAGGATGATAATTTTTTGTACGTAAGAAAATACTACCACGGAATTTAGGTTTACTAGCCCATAAAATATCCTTATGAACTTGAGCATCCACATGGTTTTCGTAGACCTTGTCAAAATCAAATAATAACGTGCCTTTATTTTGTGTCTTGTCCACATATACATCATTACATTGCCATGATAATGGATTGGTTACACATATACTATCTAAGGTGTAATTCGCAGGTAGTTCATGTCCTTTTTTGAAAGTTCTCCAAGAGACAAAACATCCAGTTTCATTACCATTTTCACATGGTTTGATTGCGTTAAATCTATTGTTTTTAATTGGCATTCCGATCAGATATGCTGCTACAAGTTTTTGTTGTAATGGTTTTTTATCGAAATATTCATCAAGCAATCTTTCTGCATGATTGGTACCTTGACTGTGACTAGCTAAGATAATCGGTCTACCATGATTTAGGTTTTTCAAATAGTATTCAAAAGCATTTTTAACATCTTCATAAGCTACATCAAAAGCCTTTTTTGCAGATAATTTATCATCTGTAAAGTAAGCATGAAGATGTGCTTGTCGATATCGAGGTGCAAAAACTCTCCCCGCATGATTAAATGTACTAGCTTGAAATCTGATAGTACCTTCGTCAGTTTTTTTGTTTAGTTTTTGGTCGTCTATGGAAGCATTCCATTTGTCTTGATTTTTATCCCCTGTATAAGTTGTTGGGTGAAGAAAAAAAACATCTGCTGTCAATCCTTCATATGAAACGGTATCACCTTGTGGTGTTCGATCGGATTCGTCCATTAAATCTGGATGTGCCGCCCAATTGGTTAATTGAGTATAATCTATTTGATTCGTTTTTAGGTCTTGGTAGATGTAATTTGGCTTGTAGGTTTTGCAAGATAGGAAGAAAATTAGAAATAAAAGACTTATGTATTTTTTCATTATGAAAGATTTAAGTGTAAATAAAACATACTTCTTTTTCATATTTATAAACAAGAATTACATCACCACTATTTATTAACGTTTTAATTTTGTACTCTGTCCGTCAATCATTACATTAATTTCAGGACAGAGTACAAGATGTTTGATTTCCTAAATCATTTCTTCTGGCTTCACCCATGCATCAAATTCTTCTGATGTAAGATATTTGAGATCTAAGGCTGCTTGCTTCAATGTGCTACCTTCTTTATGTGCTTTTTTAGCTATTTCTGCTGCTTTGTCGTATCCAATTTTTGTATTCAAAGCGGTGACAAGCATTAATGAATTGTCTAGGTTGAATTTTATTCTATGTACATTGGCTTCTATACCTACTGCGCAATGTTCATTAAAGCTGACACATGCATCACCTATCAAATTTGCAGACATCAGGAAGTTAAAAATCATCACGGGTTTAAATACATTGAGTTCGAAGTGTCCACTCATTCCACCTATATTGATAGCTACATCATTACCCATCACTTGAGCCATAGCCATGGTCAAAGCTTCAGACTGAGTAGGATTGACTTTTCCTGGCATGATAGATGATCCAGGTTCGTTTTCTGGAATCGTGATTTCGCCTATACCACATCTTGGACCAGATGCCAACATTCTAATGTCGTTTCCGATCTTCATAAGAGATACAGCCACAGTTTTTAATGCGCCATGTGCTTCTACAATAGCATCATGTGCTGCTAATCCTTCAAATTTGTTTTTACCTGTGATAAATGGAAGGCCTGATATTTCTGCTATTTTTTTAGCTACCAATACATCATAACCTTTTGGCGTATTTAGTCCTGTTCCTACAGCCGTACCACCAAGAGCTATTTCAGAAAGGTGTTTGTAGGTGTTTTTAATGGCTGCAATACCATGATCTAGTTGAGATACATATCCACTCAATTCTTGTCCAAGTGTCAATGGCGTCGCATCCATAAAGTGGGTACGTCCTATTTTCACTACTTTCATAAATTTCTTAGACTTCTCCTTCAAAGTATCTCTTAATACTTCTAATCCTGGGACTGTGACATCTACCAATACTTTGTAAGCAGCAATATGCATCGCTGTAGGAAAAGTATCATTTGAAGATTGAGATTTATTCACATCATCATTTGGATGTAGTACTTTTTTATCATCAACTAGCGAACCACCATCTATGACGTGGCCACGATTGGCAATGACTTCGTTTAGGTTCATATTTGACTGCGTACCTGATCCCGTTTGCCAAACTACGAGTGGAAATTCGTTGTCTAGTTTACCTGCAATTATCTCTTTACAAACCTTTTCGATCAATACTTTTTTGTTTTTTGAAAGTACGCCAAGATCATTATTGGCTTGGGCTGCAGCCATTTTAAGGACAGCAAATGCGCTTATGATTTCTTTTGGCATTCTGTGACCACCGATTTTAAAATTTTCAGACGATCTTTGGGTTTGAGCGCCCCAATATTTATCAGCAGGGACGTTGATATATCCCATACTGTCTTTTTCTTTTCTAAACTTACTCATATTTATGCGATTATTTTGTTAGATATTTTATTAGATGGCAAATTTACAAACTTTATAAAAAATCATACTACGTATATGCTACAACTTATATGAAAAGTAATTAAAATCATAATTTATTAGGATTGTTTAGACATAACTTTTTCATTAAATTCTTTTTTTTATACCCTTCGTCTATGAAAAATGGACTTTGATAGATTAGTCAGAAAGCTACTGCAACTTCCTTTTCGTTCATCTCGTCATTGACCTATAAGTATTTTTATAAATCTTAAAATTTTAACAAGATGAACCACTTCATGTATTTTTTATTACTTTTTTCTACACTTACCATTTCAGCCCAATCAATAAGTGGCACCATTCAAGATAATAAATTACCTGTTTCTTTTGCAAATGTGATGTTATATAAATCAGCGGATACTACACTAGCCAAATTTACATATTCTGATGATGATGGTAAGTTTGTTTTAGACAATGTCTCCAATGATACTTACTACTTACAAGTGTCATATGTAGGGCTTCAAGATTATAAAAGTGAGCCATTCCAGTTTGAGTCTAAGGATAAAAACTTAGGTAATATCAATATGACTGCTGGTGCTGTCAGTCTTAGCGAAGTTGTTGTGACAGCTTCCAAACCTATGATGGAAGTCAAGCCTGATAAATTGGTTTTGAATGTAGCAGGGAGCGTTTTGGCTTCTGGAGATGATGCACTCAGTCTTTTGCGAAAAGCGCCTGGTGTACTTGTAGATAATAATGAAAATATTTCTCTGCTGGGGAAATCTGGTTTGGTTATTTACATTGATGGTAAACCTTCGCCACTGACTTCCACCGAACTTGCTAATATGCTCAAAAATATGTCATCAAATGATATCGAAAGCATAGAAATCATTTCCAATCCATCTGCAAAATACGAAGCTCAAGGTACTGCTGGAATTATCAATATCAAAAGAAAAAAGTTAAATAAAGATGGTATCAATGGATCTGCCAATGCAGCTGTGAGACAAGGAGAAACATTTGGATTTAATGGTGGGCTGAACCTGAATTTTAGAAATGAAAAGGTAAACGTATTTGGAAATGCAGGATATTTTGATAGTGACAATAGCAATTATAATGATTTTTTCAGAACCCAAAATGATCTTGGATTTCATACCTATAATAAAAATCTGAATAACAGCAAAGGGTATAATGCTAAAATTTCAGCTGACTATTATTTGACTAAAAAGAGTACGATCGGTTTCATAGCGGAGCATCAAGAAGATGATTTTTTCATGACTAATGCATCCACGACGAGTATGGGTAATCCAACTTTTACTCGGATAGATTCACTATTACTAAATGATGGAATAAATATAGCAGACTCTAAAAATAGCAATATTAATGCAAACTATTATTACGATGGTGGAAATGAAACTACTTTTAATGTAGATGCCAATTTGGGAAGATTTAGTAGAAACAATAATTCTTATACCCCCAATTTGTACACTACAGCAGATAGAAATACCATAACAAGTAAGTTTGAAACCCGCAGTATTACGCCAACGATTATCGATATTATGTCTGTAAAAATGGATTATGAACGAAAACTAGGAAAAGGTAAAATCTCTGGTGGACTAAAGTCATCGATGGTCGCCACTGACAATACATTCAACTTTTTCAATATCGAAGGCAAAGAAGAGATTCTGAATGCAAATTTTAGTAATAGATTCAAATATGATGAGTGGGTTAATGCAGCTTATGCCAACTATGCCATTCAGATAAAAAAGGTAGGTATAAATGCGGGGTTAAGGGTTGAAAATAGTAACACCAAAGGCGATCTTATAGCCATGAATCCATCCAATGATAAGTTGGTAGAGCGCAGTTATACAGACTTTTTCCCTTCATTCGCTTTGTCTTATAGTCCTAGTGATAAGCACAGTTTACAAGCAAGTTATGGTCGTAGAATTAATAGACCCAATTATCAAGATCTCAATCCGTTCGAATTACAATTAGATCAGTTGACATTCGAAAAAGGAAATGCATTTTTAAATCCTGAATATACAGACAATATTCAGCTTACACATACATATGCTTATAAGTTTACAACTACATTAACCTATAGTCACACATCAGATGTGATCACAAGGTTGGTAGATACTTCTGGTTTGAAAGGTTCATTTATCACATGGGACAATATTGCTTATAGAAAGATATATTCGGTAGGATTTAGTGCGCCGATATCTATAACTGACAAGTGGAGTACATTTACCAATTTTAATGGTATCCACACTAGAAATAATGCTCAGTTTGAAGATGGTAAAACGATCAATCTCAATGTCAGTTCATTCAATATGTATCATCAGCAGTCATACAATTTTAATAAAGGTTGGAGTGTAGAAGTATCAGGTTGGTACTCATCACCATCTATATGGGAAGGTACTTTCACTATGAATGAAATGTGGTCAGCAGGTGCAGGAGTTAGTAAAAAGTTTGCGGGTGATAGAGTGAAAGTGACTCTAAATTTTGATGATATCTTCAAAACCAATGTATGGAGTGGTGAGAGTAGATTTGGGGGACTCAACATGGATGTGAGCGGAGGATGGGATAGTAGAAGAGTACGTTTAAATGTCAGCTATAGTTTTGGCAAACAATCTAAGTCGTCAGCAAGAAAAAGAAGTACAGGTGCAGAAGATGAGCAAAATAGAATTAAAAAAGGATAGTAAATCCTAAAGAGCATACATAGTTGTTTTGTTGGTAAAAAAGGGATGACTTAAAGTAGTCATTCCTTTTACCTTTTAAAAGCCCAAGCTAATTTTTATAAAATTAGTAAATCTGATTCTAAATTTCGTTATTATACATCAGTTAAAATGCGAATAAATATAAGCTTCTCCTATGGTTAAAACCGCTACTTTTGCATGCCAAAAGGACTTGGGTATCAATCCTGTAACAATCAAATTTAAAAATAATTACGAATTCTTAATTGACAAATAAAAAAAGGAATGAAAATTAAAACTTCCATCCCTTTTTATAAATCTATCTAAAAACTTTTATTGTGTACGCTCCCTAGATTTTGCAGAATAATTGATTTTCAATTGTCCTGCTTTTCTTAAAGCTGTTTTTACATCACCTACAATACCCATAGTTACTTCGCCATCTACTTTCATGGATGAAATGATAGCTGACCGTTGTCCTTCAGGCACTGTCGTCTTAAACTTCTCTAAGAACAATGGAATATCATCAGGCGACGCAAACTTATCCCCAAGTTGGATTCTTGGTTTTGTACCATACTTAGGTTGGTTTTTTACAGTAGGTCTGCCTATAAATATGAAATTCACTAAGGTCTTCTTTTCCAATTTTGTCAACTCAGATGCTTGTGGCGTGTTGGTGGTTACCATCAGTTCCGTATCACGCATCTTAGTTACAACCATAAAGAAGAAAAGCAACATGAACACGATGTCTGGTAGCGATGCCGTCGATATTGCTGGCTGTGCATTACCTTGTTTCTTTTTAAACTTTGACATAACTTATTATTTTAAAATTGTCAATAAATTATTTTTCTTCACCAAACCCCGTCGGCTCAGCTTCAGATATGACCAATGGTATTGCATCTGTGATTTCAGCTCTTTGAGTTTTGTTAAGATCGGAAAGATTTTTACCAAACTTTGCCATCGATGCTTCTTCCCACAACTCATTGTATGCTGCTTTTAGCTCATTATATACTTCGAGATAAGTACCATATTGTGTACCACGGTCATTTTTAATGGAGATAATTGCTTTAGCAGGATCTTCAGACATATTCTCTAATTTTTGCGGATTAGAGATAAAAATCTTCGTATTATTCTTAAGCGTTTTAATATCCATCGGTTCACCTCTCACAAGAAGTTGGTTATCTGCATTTACAAGTACAGAATACACATTCCTAGTGTTCAATTTCATTTCTGGTGGTGGCTCATTAGACCAAGGTGGTAACTTTACAAGCACCCCTTTATCTTCAGCAATTGTGGTGGTTACGAGAAAGAAAATCAATAATAGGAAGGCAATATCTGCCATCGACCCAGCATTGATTTCGTTGTTCATTCTATTTTTCTTTGCCATAATGCTATTAATTTAGATTATTTAAAGAAATTTTTCACTTCAGATACTACTATTGATAAGACAGAAATAACTAATAGAATTCCGCAAGTCCAGATACCAGCACTGATAAATTTACTTGCTTTTTCGCCAACTTTAAATTCTGCATTTAAAGTGTCCCATTTACCACCAGTATCAAATGTTGCTGTTGAATACAATACCACAAAGACAATGATCAAAGCAATAATGCCGATGACCATTTTCATACTCGTTTTCCTATTTTGAATTAAATCAAGTATCACTCCACCTAACATCAATAAGATAGCTATTACACTTAATATTGTAGTTAAGTAGATACCTGTATTAAATCCATTAAAGCTTTTATAATCAACTTGCATCAAGTCTGTGCTAGTATCATACCCTGAACTATTAAGTCCAGCCCAAACTGTCCCAATGAATATAAGTGTCACAAGACTACCTACACCCATTGCAACGGCTGTTCCGTTTTTAACTAAGAAATTATACATATATATAAATATTTAGTAAATGATCAAATTATTTGAAAACTCTGTTTCTAGCCATGATTTCTACAAGGCCGATTGATGCATCTTCCATTCTGTTGGTGATACCATCAATTTTAGATACGATATAATTATAAAATATCTGAAGAATAATCGCAACAACAAGACCAAATACCGTCGTCAAAAGGGCAACCTTGATACCACCTGCAACAACTGTAGGTGATATATCTCCTGCCGCTTGGATTTTATCAAATGCTTGAATCATACCTATTACCGTTCCCAAGAAACCTAACATCGGTGCTAGTGCAATAAAAAGTGATATCCAAACTAATCCTTTTTCTAATAATCCCATTTGTACAGAACCATAAGAAATAATCGCTTTTTCTACAGCTTCTGGACCACCTGCATGGTTTCTTAGACCTTCATAAAGTACGCTTGCTGCAGGACCAGGAGTAGCTTTTGCTACATCTTTAGCACCTTCGATATCGCCATCGGCAAGTTTTCCTTCTATTTTGCCCAAAAGGACATCTGTATTTGCAGATGCAATATTCAATGTGATGATTCTCTCAATACTGAACGCAAGTCCCAAGATAAGACACACAAGTACAATACTCATGAACTGCCAGTCTCCTTCGATGAATTTCTCTTTCAATGTTTGGAAGGCACCTGCACTCTCTGTAGCCGCTGCTGCAGCATCTTGAGCCATAACATCAATAGCACCCACAGCAGATGCCACCATAAATACTCCGATTAAAAATAAAAGTTTTCGCATGATTTGTTAATTTACGTTTTTAGATAAATAAAAAAAATTCAAAAGAAAGGTTAAAAATATAAAATTATTTAATTCTGAAAAAATTCCAACCAAATATTTTTGCGGAGAGTGAGGGATTCGAACCCTCGATACCCTTTTGAGGTATACACACTTTCCAGGCGTGCTCCTTAAACCGCTCGGACAACTCTCCAACAGTGCAAATGTTCAAAAATTACTTTTAATATCAAAACATATTTTTTCTATACTTATTTTCGTAATACACAAGTATCAGATATTCAAGTATTTGTGATAATATTATTTTTAAATTAATATTGTCAAAACCACACTTTCTGCGCAAAAATGTACTTTTAGTTAAATTTTACCACTTTCGGTATTAACTTATACTCTTAAGATTCTACTATTATTGTTTATGGTGTGACCCTAAATAATTTATTTGCATTAAATGTCGTCACCGCGCCTATTTCTGATTTCGTTATTTCTTTAACTTCGGCGATTTTTTCTGCTATAACTGAAATATATGCACATTCATTTCTCTTCCCTCGATAAGGGACTGGACTGAGATATGGCGCATCTGTTTCTAGCACAATGTATTCCATTGGAATGTCAGCAACCACTTTGTCAACTCCTGCATTCTTATAAGTAATTACACCACCAATACCCATTAGAAACCCAGTATTCATTATTCTTTTTGCTTGGTCTAATGTACCATTGAAACAATGAAATATACCTGAGAGACTTCCATCTTGCATTTCTGTAACTATATCAATAGTGATGTCTAATGAATCTCTTGAATGTATTACAAATGGAATGCTATGTTCTTTTGCCAAAGCAATCTGTCTTCTGAAAACTACCTCTTGTTCTACTGCGAATGTCTTATCCCAATACAAGTCTATACCTATCTCGCCAACGCCCGCGAATGTATGTTCAGAAAGATATTTTTCGACCATAGCTAATTCATCTTCATAATTTTCCTTTACATAACAAGGATGAAGGCCCATCATAGCGTGGCAATTTTTATGTTTTTGTGCAATTCTCATCATTTCATCAATGGAAGTACTATCAATGTTGGGCATGTAGATATCTGTAATGCCCGCAATTACTGCATTGGCCAACATATTTTCTAAGTCATCTTTGAATTCTTCACTGTAAATATGTGCATGTGTGTCTATAAACATTACTTTTGCGCCTTAAATGGATTTAAAAATTTTGGCAAAGAAACAAAAATATTATGTGGTTTGGGAAGGTTTGACGCCAGGAATCTATCTTTCGTGGGAAGATTGCCAAAAACAAATCTTTGGTCAAGCAGCTGCAAAGTATAAAGCTTTTGACTCCATGGCCGAGGCAGAGTATGCAAGTAAAAGAAAGTATCACGAGTTTATTTCGAAGGCAAGTAGCAAAACGGTAGCCAACGAATCAAAAAGCAATATCCTACCTGATAGCATTTCAGTAGATGCGGCTTGTAGTGGCAATCCGGGTGTGATGGAGTATCAATGTGTAGAAACGATGTCTAAAAAACAAATTTTCCACCAAGGACCTTTTAAAGATGGTACTAATAATATAGGTGAGTTCCTAGGATTAGTACACGCATTAGCTTTGCTAAAAAAACATGAAAATGATCATACCGCTATATACACGGATTCTATCACAGCTATCAGTTGGGTAAAGAATAAAAAAGCAAAAACTAATCTTGCACTTACGAAGCACAATGCGGTGATATTCGATTTGATTAAAAGAGCTGAGAGTTGGCTAAAAACTAATACATTCAAAAATAAAATCATTAAATGGAATACGGAATCATGGGGGGAGATACCAGCTGATTTCGGACGTAAGTAAATCTTATAATCTCGCAAATTTCAACTTGTAATCTGCTTTTACCTTACCTGATTTGATATCACCAAGCCTTCTCTGAATCAATTTTTTCTTCAATGGTTTGAGCTTTTCGACAAATAAAACACCTTCTATATGGTCATATTCGTGTTGGATAACTCTGGCATTGATACCTTCATAAATTTCGTCGTGTTTATTAAAGTTTTCATCATAATATTGAATGCGTACTTTTTTAGGTCGCTCTACATCGCCACGAATATCAGGTATACTTAGACAGCCTTCTTCATAAGCCCATAAATCGCCTGTTTCTTCAATCACTTGCGCATTGATAAAAACTTTTTTGATACCTTCTTCTTTTTTATCATCATCCATGATTTGGATAGAATCTATGATAAATAATCTTATTGAAAGTCCTATTTGAGGCGCTGCGATACCTACACCGTGGGCAAAATACATGGTTTCCCACATATCATCTAACAGTTTCGTCAGGTCAGGATACTCACTATTGATATCAGAAGCTTTCTTTTTTAATACAGGTTGCCCGTAAGCAAATATTGGTAAAATCATAAATTCTAAATATGTTTTAAATATCTCTGCAAGATGACGACTGCGCTCACTCTATCTACTAGACCCTTGTCCTGTCTGGTTTTTTTCTTGGCACCACCATCCATGATGATCTGTTTGGCATGTACGGAAGAAAACTGTTCATCGGCAAAGTCAATTGCAATTTCAGGCCATTTGGCACTGAATGACGACGCAAAGATATCAATATTCTTTTTTAAGGAGGTAAAATTACCATCTTTATGTACAGGAAGTCCTACAACGAGTTTTTCTACCCGCTCTTCTTTTATATAATTTTCGAGAAAAGTAAATATTTGAGGTGTCTCTACCGTCGTAAGTGCAGTTACAATAATCTGAAATGGATCAGTTGTAGCTATTCCACATCTAGTTGTACCAAAATCTATACATAAAATTCTCGCCATGATGGAACAAAAGTAAGGGTTTTAAAAGAATTTAATCGCAAAAAACAGTTGGTTCATCGGATTTTCCATTCGAATGTCATCTTTTAGGAACTTACATGTGTACAATAATGTTTAAATATCCGAATCAATAAAATAACAAAAATGATAATCGCTTTAGTAGTTTTAGTTGTAGTAGGTCTTTTGGTAATGTCTATGTATAACAAATTAGTATCACTCAAAAATAGAGTTCTTGAAGCTTGGAGTGGTATTGATGTCCAATTGAAAAAAAGATATGACCTTATCCCCAATTTGGTAAACACTGTAAAAGGTTATGCAGCACATGAAAGTGGTACCCTCGAAAAAGTAATCCAAGCTCGTAATCAAGCCATGGCTGCAGGAAGTGGTGGCTCTATAAATGATCAAGTTCAAGCTGAAAATGCTTTGTCAGGAACACTGAAATCTTTGTTTGCTTTGTCAGAAAGTTACCCAGACTTGAAAGCAAATACTAGTTTTCTTGCTTTACAAAATAGTCTTGCCGAGATAGAAGAAACGCTCCAGAATGCACGTAGGTATTATAATGCATTGGTCAGAGATAACAACACAGCAGTAGAAAGTTTCCCATCAAATTTGATCGCCAATAATTTCAATTTTGAGAAATTTGATTTCTTTGAGATAGAAAATGATGCTGAAAGATCAAATCCTGTTGTACAGTTCTAATTCAGAATTATAATTAGTAAGTCAATTTTCATAAGCAGGCTTGTTTGTGGAGATTGGCTTATTTTATGAATATAATTAAAAAATTCATGTTCCCAATCAAAAAATCATTGATGGCTTCTTTAAGATATTTTTTTGTACTAAGCTTTTTGTTTATCGTATCGTTTGTGAAGGCAGAGTATTTTGTCATTAGCGATTATAATATTGATATAAAAGTGTACGGCTCCAAAGCCATGTTTGAAGTTACAGAAATTATCACTGTCGACTTTAGCGAACCTAGAAGAGGTATTTTTAGAAATATTCCATACCAAGTCAGTGTAGATGGCGAAATCAGAGAATTGGATATTTATGATGTGGACGTGGAAGGCTTTAAATACGACACTTATTATGAAGGAAGTCAATATGTCATAAAGATTGGAGATAAAAATGTCTATGTAGAAGGTAGACAGACTTATAAAATTACTTATAAAGTCAAAAATGCATGGATTTTTGCAGAAGAACACACAGAGTTTTATTGGAATTTTGTGGGTGATCAGTGGCCTGTAGAAATTAAATCTATTAAATATGCAGTCACATTGGACGAATCATTGCCTATGTCAGAGACAGATTACAGTGTTTATACAGGAGTGAGAGGTTCGAAAGGCAAAGACGCTGATATAAACTATTATGTAAATAAATTTAATGGTAAATCTACAAGATCTTTCGCACCAAATGAAGGATTGACATTTGCAATAAAACTGCCAAAAGGTTACATAAAAGAGCCTTCTGACTTGGAAAAATTATGGGCAAAATATGGTTTAGCTGGCATAGGTGGGATCTTATTTTCTATCATCACAGGATTATTTTACAGAACTTGGAGCCAATACGGCAAGGATTATCCAATTGTAAAAATGGTACAATACACGATTCCAAAAGACATCAATCCAGCAGAAGCTGGTGTGATCATCGATGAAAAAGCGGATAATGTTGATATCTTAGCGTTGCTTCCTTATTGGGCGCACAATGGTATTTTGCAAATCAGGAGAATACCTAAAACTTGGGGTAAAGATGACCACGAATTGATAAAAATAGCTGAACTACCAGCCGAGTCTGGCCCTTATGAGAAGATAGTTTTTGATGGACTTTTTGCAAGTAGTGACAAAGTATTGGTAAGTAGTTTAGAAAATGAATTTTACCAAACGCTTCAAACTGCCAAAACATCACTCAAAACCCATTTAAATAGCATGGGTGTTTACTATCCAGTTTCTGTAAAAATGCAATTTTATACAGGTGTTGTTTCCTTCATTTTGGCAGTTGCTGCTATAGGTTTGGGTGTAGCATTTCAATCAATAGCGCTAGGTGCTGCTTTGGGATTAAGTAGTATCATCGGTTTTATTTTCTCAAATTATATGCTTAAGAAAAATGAAAGAGGTGTACAGCTTTACCAACAAGTACTTGGTTTTAAGATGTTTGTAAAAGCTGCTGAAAAGGATAAACTCGAATGGTTGCTCAAAGAAGATCCCGATTATTTTGAAAAAACACTGCCTTATGCTATGATTTTCGGTTACGCTAAGCAATGGAGCAAGAAATTTGATGGTCTCACTGTGCCTGCGCCAAAATGGTATGTAGGACCTACAGGTATGTATTATCATGGCAGTTCTTTTTCACCATCAGAATTTGGTGCCAGTTTTGATAGTAGTATCCATGATATCCAAAGTGTTTTCACAAGTGTACCAGCATCTTCAGGTGGTGGCGGTAGCTTCAGTGGAGGCGGTAGTTCTGGTGGTGGATTCGGTGGTGGCGGTGGTGGTAGCTGGTAGAGTTATTGTAATACACTAAGGAATTGCATAGAGGATGTTAAAAATTTTTATTGAATAACAAACTTCCTTTTTGCAGATGTTTTTAGTCCTGTATGCTCAATAATGGCAACTACTTCGATTTCTTTTTCTCCAAGTGTCTCGTTTGATGTGATCAAGGATTGATTTATAGAGAGTTGTTTGCCATGAGTATGTTTATCAATGATTGATTGTTGGGTTTTAGTGGCTAAGTCATGTATTATTATTTCGTAACCATGCATACTTACATCGGATGTGATGATCGCTTCTATATGTAAAGTGTCACCTTTAGAGACTATTAAATTCTCTGTAGGTTTTGTAATGGATATTTGAGTGTTTTTGAGATCTACTTCTGCACTTTCATCCTTGCTACATGAAAAAGTAAATATAGATATTAAGAGGATTGTTAAATATTTTGACATTTTAAATATTTTATTCTGAAAAGATAGGATTTGAAATAAAAGTATAATCTGTTAGAGTATGTAGAAAAGTGATGATTTTTTGTCTATCTACATCAGACATTGGAATTCCCAATTTACCATTAGAAATCAAATTTTTATCTAAGTTAGGATGAGAAACAATGCCTTGGCTATAATGATCCAAAACTTGTTCAAGTGTTCTAAATCGACCATCGTGCATGTAGGGATAAGTAAGAGCAATGTTTCGCAATGAAGGCACTTTGAACTTGTAGTTATCTTCTTCATTTAAGGTGATGCGACCAAATCCGAAGTCGTCGCTAACAATTTCTAGACCATTATTGCGCAAACTGAAATCTGTAAAAAGCGGTTCTGTATGACATGATGCACATTTTGCTTTGAATATCTGCAAGCCATCTTCTTCATCTATTGTGAAACTAACTTTTCCCTGACGATATTGATCATATTTTGAATCATCACTTACTAACATGGTCATATATTGAGTGAGCGAATAGAAAAGCTGCTGTGATTCAATAGGCTTTTCTCCAAAAACAGATTGAAACCTTTGCACATATTTAGGATGTTTTTTTAGCTTCTGAATGACATTCTCTAGAGTTTCGCCCATTTCTACATCATTTGTGATAGGCGCAAATGGCATCACTTCTATGTGGTTAATCCCACCGTCCCACATAAAAATTGGCTGCCAAGCAAGGTTAAACATTGCAGGACTATTCCTATCACCCATTTTCCCATCAATACCAAAACTCATTCTAGTGTTGTGATCAGCAAAAGCATGGCCTTGTGAATGGCAAGATGCACAACTTATAGTACTGTCTATAGAAAGAATTGGGTCAAAGAACAATGCTCTTCCTAGTTCAAAACCTTCTTTGGTCAGTGTGTTTTTGCCGAATTTGTAGTATGGCTCTGGAAAATAATCAGGGTAAGCCAGACCGAAGTCCGACTTATCCTGATCTTTCTGACATGAAGTGCCCCATATCAGTAAAAAAAACAATAAAAACCTGATCTTATGGCGGATCATTATATTTATCTTTTAGTTGTGAATATGATCAAATCTCACTGCGTCATAATAGTTGCTAGACATAGATTTTGCGAGTGCGTTTGGCATCGTATTTACACTTTTCACCGATAATTTTTCTGCACCATGCCACAATCTTGCTGGATTTGCAACCATATGTATTTCAGCTTCTCTATCACCATCTACAACTAAAGCGGTAGAACCAAAATTATATGATTTTGTGGTTTGTACTTTATTTTCACCTTTGAATCCACCTAAGTGAAAAGTAAATGTGCCATTAGCCGCAGTAGGAGCTATACCTTCTGCTTTCAGCATAATATATCCAGAATTCCAACTCCAAAACATCCCTTTTGATGGGTCTAGTACACCAGATTGAGCACCAGATGTGTTTCTAGTGCTATCCACACCAAAAGTCATTTCTACATCTGTATATTCTCCACCAGGTACTTTTGGAATAGTGACTAAATTACTGCCTGATGGATCAGTATCTACGATAAAATAGCTTTCTGGCATAGCATACCAGCTACCATCTTTTGCTTTTAATCGTACATTTGATACATAATATTTAAAGATGTTAAAAGTCATTTTTTCATTCAACATAGGATGTGTCATTTCCTTGTTGAGAGAAAAAGCTTCTTCTGTAGCTCCCCAAACATGGTCAAAATCAATAGTGACATTTCCTTCATGGAAGTGATCAGTGTCATCATGATCATCATCTTTTTTGCATGATGTGAATGTCAAAACGATTGCTGCACTGAAAATAATTAAGAAATTTAAAAACTTCATTTGTTGTGATTTAAAAGATTAATTAATGATTTAGGAAATATTCCCATCTTTTTGATTATAAAATTTGTTAAAAAATATACATTGATTGTACTGTAAACCTATTGTTGCTGGTAATATTTCCATCTGCAATGTTTTCATAAATGACAGGCTGGAATTGAATACCGAATGTCATGTTTGATGTGAATATGTTAATGCCTACCTGGCCATAAAAACCTTCACCACCAGATAAGTCAAGGTTTAGTCCTTCATGATTATCTTGAAATGATTTTTCAATACTGAAACCCATGTTTGGCATCAACACTACTTTAGAAAAGTCTATTTTGTAAAACAGTTTCGCTGCATTGGTAAACCGATTTCCAAATCTAAAATTCAGATTATTTGTTAGATTGTATCTATAACTACTTTCTATTGACAGTCCAAAATCTTGGTATTTAATGATATAATTCAAATTGGCTAAGATATCAACAGACCCACTTCCGAGTTGTGCACCAGGTACATAAGTTCCATCTGATGTAATTACATCATGACTTCCTGTAGGTAATTTAATCCCACCGCCTACTTGAAGGTTCTGTATTATAGGTAATGAAGATGACTTTCTTTGGTTTATAATAGCATACATGACAATCATGCTGATGTCTCCTAGTCCATTTTGTTTGAATATTTCCCCATTTTCCTTTTTGACTACACTGTTGTAAGGTATAAAACCAAACATCTGAATCCTTTCTGAAAAAACTATTCTTCCCCAAAGATCTAGATTTTGGAAATGCTCATTACTTGTCGTCAGTTTATCAGTACTGAAGACTGGTGGATGCAAGGTCTGAAAAGATTTTGTGCCATATCTTACACCTAAAAAGTGCTTTTGAAATTGTGGTAAGATACCGAATTGTAGACCAGAGATGGAACAACCACAAACATCACATGCATGGGCTCCCAAAGAAATGCTAAGTAACAAGAAAGTGAAAAGATACTTGAAATGTTTCACAAACACTCGAATTAATAATTGATTTAATTGAATAAGATTTATTCATAAAAGGTGCCAAAATGTTTGAATGTCTAGAATAATCTATTTCAAAACCTGATGTTACTGGTTTATTCTAAGAAAAAAACAATTCATTGGATTTTCTGACCTTTTGATGAATAATCAAATTCGATACTGAAACTTATCTGTTGTAAACGATAAGATGAATTTAAGAATCAACTCATTTAATCACAAGTAAATACATATGATGACTAAAATAGCTATGATAGCTCAAACTAATAACGTTACACAGATTTCCTAGGAAGGAATAGAATAATCGGGTGGTGTAAATATAAATGAATGGTGAAGATGGAAATAGTTTTTTTGATAAAATTGGAAGTCGTTAATAGCGTGTTGTTCAATTATTTGTTCTTTGTGAACAAAATAGTAATTATGGCAAATAAACGGCTGAAGTTTGTAATCTTTTATAATTTCTGAAAGTGGCATATCATTGTTATCATCTACATTTTGAAGTCTTTCATTCAATACACATGTACCGTGACACATTACGTCAGGTTTGTTTATATTGATACAAAGTTTATCAGCAATTGCTTGTTGATTTAGCTTCCACTGAATCATAACAGTCACTTTTGAGATCATAGGTAACCCCAAAATTAAAACAAGCATATATGTGAATAAATTCTTCATCAGCCACAAAGGTATGCTATAATTTATAAATAATGTACATGATTTATAAATTATTTATAAAAAGAATTACCTTTGCGCATCATTAAAAAATATTATATGAAAAATTTGTGTAACTATTCAGGAGTAAAAAATACATATAATAAATAAATATATGTACCTTTGTGTTCCACTTGAGATTGATAACAAAGAATTTCACTATAAAATTCAAAGTTATCGCAACCTTAGACGATATATTAAAAGAATTGGAGA
>JBGSOH010000528.1:0-2562 GCA_041739205.1 Saprospiraceae bacterium | reverse complement strand
GCTCCAATTTTATATTCTCACTGATGAAATCCTCAAATTCATTAGGCGATATTTCTCCCAATCCTTTGAATCGTGTGATCTCTGCCTTTCCTCTCAGTTTTTGGATGGCTTCTTGTTTTTCTTGTTCGCTGTAGCAATAATATGTTTTTGCTTTATCTCTCACCCTAAATAGTGGCGTATCTAGGATGTACAAGTGTCCCATCTTGACCAAGTCAGGGAAAAACTGTAAGAAAAATGTCAATAACAACAATCGGATGTGCATACCATCGACGTCGGCATCTGTCGCAATGACCACACGGTTGTAACGAAGATTCTCGATACCGTCTTCTATGTCTAGTGCATGTTGGAGTAGATTGAGCTCTTCATTTTGGTACACTACTTTTTTAGTCATACCATAACAGTTCAAAGGCTTACCACGAAGACTAAATACAGCCTGAGACTGCACATTTCTAGCTTTGGTGATAGATCCACTTGCCGAATCTCCCTCGGTGATGAAGATCGTGCTTGCCAGTTTTAGTTCGTCTTCTGCTTTTTTGCCATCTGTGAGGTGAATCCTACAATCACGCAATTTTTTGTTGTGAATATTGGCCTTTTTTGCTCTTTGATTGGCTATCTTTTTGATGTCTGCAATTTCTTTACGCTCTCTCTCTGACTGAAGTATTTTACGTAAGATGGCATCCGCGACTTCTTTGTTTTTGTGAAGAAAGTTGTCCAGATTAGTTTTCATAAAATCCACAACAAACGCTCTGATAGAAATACCTTCAGGAGCCATATTTTGAGAACCAAGTCTTGTTTTTGTTTGAGATTCAAATACAGGTTCTTCTACCTTTAGACTGATGGCGCCCACAATTGAAGTCTGTACATCTCTTGTATCAAATGGTTTGTTGTAAAACTCTCTGATGGTCTTCACAATAGCTTCTCTGAACACAGCTAAGTGCGTACCTCCTTGTGTGGTATTCTGACCATTGACAAATGAGTAATATTCTTCACCATAAGATGTATTGTGCGAGATGGCAATTTCTATATCTTCTGCTTTCAGGTGAATGATCGGATATAATAGATTTTCAACATCGGTTTTACGTTCCAATAAATCCTTCAGACCATTCTTTGATACTAATGTTTTACCATTGTAATTTAGCTTAAGACCAGAATTAAGATAGGCATAATTCCAAAGTTGGTTTTCTATATATTCAGACCTATATCTATAATGTTTAAAGATAGTTTCGTCAGCTATAAACTCAATCAGTGTGCCATTTGGCTCTGTGGTCTTGCTTATTTTGGGGTCAGAAGTGATGATCCCCGCAGAAAACTCAGCCGACTTGGTCTCTCCATCTCTGAATGATTGCACCCTGAAATAACTAGACAACGCATTGACAGCCTTGGTACCTACACCATTCAGACCTACAGATTTTTTAAAGGCTTTGGAGTCATATTTTCCACCGGTATTAATCTTGGATACACAGTCCACGACCTTACCAAGTGGGATACCCCGACCATAATCTCGGATAAATACCTTGCCTTGTTCAATCGAAATATCAATATTTTTGCCATTACCCATGACAAATTCATCTATGGAGTTGTCTATGACTTCTTTGAGTAGAATGTAGATACCATCTTCTTGCGCAGAACCATCACCTAGCTTGCCGATGTACATCCCGGGTCTGAGACGTATGTGTTCCTGCCAGTCAAGACTTCGTATATTATCTTCATTATAAAGTACGCCTGTATTATCGCTCATGTGCTTGTATGTATAAACCTTAGATTAAAATAGAAGGCAAATATAAGAAAATTTTATGATATGAGTGGTTGATGGGGATTTTCAGTGATTTTTTGGGAATGGTTATTCATTTCCCAAGTTTATATTGATAGGTAACGTCATCATCACTTTTACATGTTTACCATTATGTTTGCCCGGAATCCATTTTTCTGACATTTCATTCATAGAACTTATCACTTATTTAAAAGCATTTCCAAGTATTGTAGAATCTCCCCTAATGATTTTAATATTTTGAATGCTTCCATCTGTATCTACAATAAATTGTACGGCAGTTTTATGTTCGAAACTATCATAAATTTTGTCTTCATTAGAAATCTTAAGATTTTTAAAGATAAAGGTCAATAATTTTTTAGATGCGCAATTTTGCCTTTCTGTTTCATTTAAAAAATTTTCACATCCAGGGAATCTTGGCATTTCTTCCACAATCTTAAATAGTTCATCTTCATTCTTGAAGTGAGTTTCATTATTCAATTTTGAATTACAAGAAAAAATGGAAAACACTAATACTAATGATATAAAATTTAGCATTAACTTAATCATTTCAAGCAAATTTGTGTTGGTTGCACCAATTTATTTTCATAATCTTCTATACTTTGTAATATTGCTGGATTTGTAATTTCGTTACATTCTTTCACTTTTACATTTTTTACTAAAGAAATCGTTTTATAAAATTCTTGAGCAAATTCTGAATTGTTATCTGCTACATCAATGTCTAATAAAAATCTCATAATTTTATTCTAAATTATAAATTAAAACTATTACAATATAACATTTTAAAATGAATT
>JBGSOH010000504.1:0-5408 GCA_041739205.1 Saprospiraceae bacterium | reverse complement strand
GCAGGCTCTCCTACTTTGATAGAAGCAGACGCTTGTTCCATTTGCAATTGTTGTCCTAGCTGTGCCGTGATACCAGCATACTGAGTCGTGATATCTAACTCTGGATATTGAGTAGTAAGTCTTTGAGAGACTGCCTTATGTACTTCCAGAAACTCAGGTCTGAATGTAAACAATCTAGTTGCCAATTGTAATCCTACCAATGGATCTGAAGTTTGTGAAGTATAAGTCGTCAATGACGGTACATCCATTTTTTTAGAGATATAATCTTTAACTGTATTGATATACTGCTCTGATAATTTTGAACCTGTCACCGTGTAATTAAACTCGTTAAGGCCTTTCAGATCTGCATTAATTTCGACATCTTTTTCAGTACCGTCCATCACTAAGTCAGCTATTTGCTCACCTATACGAAGTCTGTAAATACCTTTTTTTACACCATCAGGCAATACCAATTTGAATTTACCACTTCCATCTACCTTTTCAGTTAGGAGAATCGTACTTTGAGTCGTAAGTGATACTAAATCTAGGAATATTGACATATTTTCGGCACCTTTTATAGTACCAGAAATTTTAGTTCCTTTAGTAGCTCCACAAGATGCCATCATGGCTAGCGGAAATAATAAAATGTAGAAATGTTTTAAAAAAGCCATTTTACTTTTTGATTTTAATTAAATAATTTAATACCTATAATTTATACAGAGCAGACCCTAGAGTCTTATCTTCATGCAAAATTATACATTTAACCAATAGCTTACATATCTTGTTGTTAAGAAGACTAGATTAACTATGAAAATTATGAATTTATTAACAAAATAGTGCATCAAGTGCTATTTTTAAGCACTAAAATGGACTTCACATTCTAGATGTGGATTTTATTTTGTGATGATCACTTTTTTACTACTTCTTTCTCCTTTAGAACTTATCGTAATCACATATACTCCAGGTATCGCAGCCGTGTTTAAGTATTGGCCATCTTGAGTAAATGAAACTTCCCTACCATGCACATCAAAAATAGATATTTTGTCTATGGCTTGTGCACCATCTAACATAAATCTACCATTATTCGAAGGATTAGGCATTATTGACCAAATCAAACTTTCATTATCCGATTTGCTATCTCGCAATGTCACCGTTTGATAATTTGGAAGTAAAATTTTAGAATTTTGTTGCACCAGGATGTCTGATTTTGCTAAAAGCGGAGCAGAAGTAGATATGGTAATAAATGGTTTGCCTGCTTGAATTTCTACATCTTTTAACACTACGATCTTGATAATTCCATTTGCCTTATCTTTAGTAAACGATGTATTTGTTACTTCAAAATATGGAGACGAAACAGTCATTTCGTCCATCAAAGCTGGATTTACCTTAAAGGCTAACTCTACTCCTTCGGCGTTGATATTTTCGTTTAGTGTAAGATGATATTCGTTGTCTTTAACTTGATCTACTACTTCAATGGTAGATCTTAAATCCGTAGTTTTTTTATTTGCCCCAGTGATATCACCCATGTAAACAGCTGTAAAATCTATACTTCCATCAAATTTCATTATATCAAAAACTTCTTTGACATTGGATAAATCTGAAAGTGTTTTAATTTCAGAAACATCTACCGCAAAACGCCACATTTTGGTATTATTTTGTGAAGGTCTCAATATATTGTCTCTTAGTACACTCAGGTCATTTATTCTAATCTTGTTGTCTCTATTCAGGTCAGCTGCCATAAATTCAAAATTGACCAGTGTATCCATACCAAATAGATAATTCTGGAGTTTCTTAAGATCTGCAATATCTACCCTTCCTGTTTGTGCTTGATTATAGTCAGGCATTATTTGATAATCACTGTACAACGAAATATTCTCCCAGCCAAATTGCCCTATTTCATTGGTAGACGTTAATTTTTCATTTTGTCCTTGACGCATGAGTGACATGCTTACATTTGGCAAATTGGCTCCATTAGATTCTGTAACTGTGCCAGGGAAAGTAGCAGTCATACTGCATGATCCATTATCAAAAAGTAATAAAAATGCTTCTACAGATTCTTGATTTCCAGCTAGATCAGTAATATATATGGTATAAAATTGAAATCCTGCATTTGAACAGTTTATAGTTCGCAATGTGTCATTAACATTAGGAGAGAAAGAATATCTCAACTTAGATTGTGGTGTACAATTGTCAAATGAATTTATATTAAACAATCGTGGCGAAACCATAAAATCCATCACATTCCCTTGAAATGCCGCTGTCAAAAACTCATGCATGTATGGTGTAGGTTTTTTAAGATCCTTTGTTTCTATTATGGTGTGGCATGAAGCAAAATTTCCACATTCATCTCGTACAGACCACTTGATTTTGTGTTTACCTACCTGAACTCTTTCGGGCAAAGTAATGGATATTTCCTGACCATTTGATACAGGATTAATTTTAAAGTCACCGTTTTCATTAAAACCATATTTGTAATCTATATCGCCATTTGCCCAAAGATCTATTTCTACAACCCAACTCAAAGACTCTGTCGCACAAATCCCCAAATCGACAGCACTATTTTTTATGGTAAATGGTGCTTTACAATCAGATTCTACACCTATTATTTTATCTGCGCAATCACGAATAGTGGGCGGAGTAGACTCTATAACCTTTACAACTTGCGTATGTGTCCATATTCCTGAACCATCCCAATTTGGGTCTTGTGGTCTGTATGTACACCAATTTATCACTGTAAAGTTTCTATATATTTTGTAACAAGCATCTGGGGAAACTTCAAATACTTGCTCCATCATATTTACACCAAGCACATCACAAGGTCCTGTAATCCATGTCGGAGAGTCATTCTGGATATCATCTTTGCAGCCATAAATTTTATCTGTAGGAAAATTAATAACAATTGGTTCAGGATCGGCTAACAGCGTTATTCTCTGAATACAACTAGATTCTGTAGGTTGGTGTACATTGTCATTATTTAGATCTAAATACCATTTTCTATCTATGTATCCGACTTTACATTGATTTAAGAATTTAGCATCTTCATATTTGGCAACTGAAGGTGGATAACCAAATACTACTGGCATACCTACGACAGGCAAATAATGAATATCATCGTGACAATACAAAGTTTTGTCAGGTGGGCAATAGATACTTGCATGGCAAAAATTGAATCCCATCAGAAAAACTATAGCAAAAATTACTCGATACAACATAGTTAAAGGCATTTAGAGTTAAAATCCTTATTTCAGGAAATTCGTTCCTGATTTTAAACATAAAACATATGCAAAAATATATAAAATGACAATTAGTTGTATCATATTTCCCTAAAATCAATGATATCGTACTTTTTTTGTCTTTTTTTCATCTTTTTAATAAAAGTCAGGAGCGATTTTCATTATTTTGCATTCTTAAAGAAGGATTGTTATTCAAGAAACATAAAGTAGAAATATTGGAGTATCGAGTCATGAGACCAAAATTCTTTTTAAAATATTAACTTAATAAAGATAGAAAATGAAATCAAAAATTTTAGGTATTGCAGTATTTTTGCTTGCATCGATTTTGAGTTTTGGACAATGTAATATTGCTGGCCTGAATGTAACCCCTTCAGAGTGCAATAACAATGGGAAGTTTTTTGTTACCATAAATTTTGATCACGTGGGTACATCACCAAAATTCAAAGTTTTGGGTAATGGTGTTAATTATGGTACATTTGAATATTCGAATCTTCCGATTACCATTGGTCCTTTGAATGGTGACTGCATTACCAACTATGAATTTGTAGTAAGAGATAATGAATTTGAGTCATGTAATGCTTTTAAAACAATAGGTACTAAATGTTGTACAAATGAATGTAGTATTAATTTCCAAAACGTGGAAGCTGGTAACTGTGAAGGCATGCTGTATCAATTGTCTTTTGACTTAGAATATTCAGATGATGCTAATAATGGCTTTGATTTATTTACCAATGGCCAGTTTTTTGGCTATTACCAATATGAAGATTTACCATTAAACATAAACAATTTTCCGTCTAGTACTATAGAACCATATAATCAAATAGTAGTTTGTGCCAATGACAATTCGAGTTGTTGCGATACTATAAGCATCCTGAATCCTTGCATATGTAATATTTATAGATTACAAGGACAAGTCATTGATTGTAATGAAGATACAGAAACTTTCTCTATAAAATTAAACTTTAAACATAACCTGACATCAGACAGCTTCCAAGTTGGTGGTAACACTACAAATTATGGTACATTTGGGTATAATCAGCTTCCTATTACGATAACAGGATTGAGTTTAAGTGATGTGACGCAATACGAATTTCTGATAGTAGATCAAAATGATGCTTTTTGTTTTAGTTCGTTTGAACTCGGTAAAGTCACTGAATGTAATTTTGACTGCAATATTTCAGAATTAGTGGTAGAACCATATGCATGTGAAGATGGACAATTTTATGTAGATATAGCTTTTGATTACGAAAATACAAGTATTGCAGGATTTTCCATAGTGGGAAATGGCCAATCTTATGGTAATTTTGAATACGGAGAAGATGTCTATACGCTAGGTCCATTAGAAGCAGATTGTGAGACCCTTTATGAGTTTATTGTCAAAGATAATGAACTCACAGATTGCAGAGCTGAGAAGGGATTTAATGAGCCAATTTGTTGTGAAGCAGATTGTGAAATTGCAGAGTTTAGATTAGATGAGATTTGTGAAGAAGGTAAATTAGTAGGCTTTTTATTTAACTTTAACCACACTACCACTAATGGAAATTTTGTAATCAAAGCCAATGGCGTAAACCTAGGAACATTTGCGTACGCTGACTTACCAGTAACTCTAAATGATATAAATTTTAATACTCAACAAGTACAATTCGTAGTTTTTGATAGTGAAAACGAATCTTGTAGCCTAAGCAAAACTTATACATTTGAGTGTTCTGTGGGTGAAGAATGCGACTTTAGAGATATGGTTTTGACAGTGACTGACTGTAATGAAGAAGGTCAGTTTTATGCAAAATTAAAATTTAAAGTCACTAGCCCAGGTGAACAAGGTTTTATAATCAAAGTCAATGGCGATATCTTTGATACATTAGCTTATGGACAAGAAATATACGAAATCGGGCCTTTGGAAGGTGATTGTAGTACTTTGTATGAATTTTTGATATACGATGTAGAAAATCAAGATTGTGGAGCAGTATATAAATTTACAGAAAAGATTTGTTGCAATGAATGCCAGATTTCAAATGCTACCCTCTCTTTTCTACCATGTGAGGAAGGAAAATTTGATGTAATCTTGAATTTTGAGCACGAAAACACATCTCCAAGATTCAGATTAAAAATAAATGGAGAAGCCAAAGGACCTTTTATGTATGCTGATTTGCCATATACGATTGAAAATCTAACGGAAAGAAAGGTATATGAAATAGT
>JBGSOH010000501.1:0-6733 GCA_041739205.1 Saprospiraceae bacterium | reverse complement strand
TCCAAACATACCTTTTGAATAATTTAGAAGCGGTTAGCACCCGCTTTTTTTAAATTATAAAGGCAAAAAGCAAAGTTAAATTTTGCTACAAATTGGATTTATTTGCACTAGAAGGTTGAATTACGCATCTATTAATTGATTTTATTATTCATATGTCATTTAAGTTTATCTATGGATATACTATGACTATAACTAAATATACATTCTTATGAACATAGCAAAAAAAATAATTTTAATACTTGGGTTTACATATTTATTTATCACAATTGGCATAGGACAAAAACGCTGTTATAATTATGATGCAGCTGGCTGCAGAATCATACGAGACTTAAGTTGTGATCCAAGTTGTAGTATTATTGTCACAAATATAAATGATGCAGGAATAGGTTCATTGCGTAAGGCTATAGAATGTGCAAGAGATGGTGATACCATACAATTTGCTCCTGCTGTGATAGGTCAAGTGATCAATATTACTAGTGGTCCGATATTGATTAATAAATCAATCAATATATTACAAGATATATCGACTGTAGTGCAGGTAGGTGGCAGTGTCAGAAGTTTTCAAATCAATAATGGCACTACTACGCTTAATCATATAAAGCTGTATGCAGAATGTCACCCATGGTTTCAGGGTACAGCCATACGAAATTATGGTCATTTAGTCATGGATACTGTCACCATAGTACAGCAAGACAATGTGGCATGCGTAGGGGCTTCAGTCAATAATTTCGGGACTATGGCCATCATAGGAGATACCAAAATCATAAAGCAATAATTTATTAATAATATAAAACCAAACAAAATGAAAATCAGTAATAATTATTTTTTAGTAATACTTTCTTTGGTTATGGCGTGTACATTTACAGCCTGTAGTCAGTCTGAACCTATTATAGAGCAAGAGCCTACGATATATGATGGATGTTGTGGCACAGAACCAAAGATTATTCAAGTAGAAGACTTAATTGTCTATATACCAAATGTCATTACGCCTAATGGTGATGGGATCAATGATGTGTTTTATCCAATATCAAATGCCCAAACCAATGGCTTTACAGCGTTTGGCAATTTTGACCTCTATGATGAAAATGACAAGTGGATATTCCATAGAAATGGGTTAAATGTTGAAACAGGTATGGATTATGGTTTTAGAGGCATTGCAAATGAAAAACCATTATATCCTGTCACCACAAAAAACTATGATTATACAGGTAAGTTTAAATATAAATTTTATATTGCATTTAAACTTAAAGATGGAACTGAACAGCTAGTTGATGTAGAAGGAGAAGCTTGTGTGGTAAGATGTGATGAAGATGCATATGTACTAAAAAATAAGCAAGGATGTCAATTTCCAGTACAGGTAACTAATGGTATTTATAATCCTTTGTTGCCTTCAAGAGAAGAAAACTGTATAAAATAGGTTATATCCACCATAAAAACTCTCCATATTATGAAGATGAAATATCTTTTAAGCATTGCTATGTCATTAATATTGATAAGTGTATCAAATATTGTAACCTGTCAAGTTGTAAATTATGTAGGCTTGCACACAGATGCTACCATAGATAATATTAGCATTAATCAAACATTTGCTACAGGAAGTACACCAGGACAATCATCTGCGCAAAGTGGTGCAGCTGGTTATAATATTCCTTTAGCTATGCCAATGGGAACTGGTGGTGTTGTACCAGAATTGGCGATAACATATAGTTCTATGGGGAATTCGTCAATGTTTGGTTATGGCTGGGGATTGGCAGGTTTGTCATCCATAAATAGAGTCGGACAATCTAGTTATTATGATAACAATGTTACCACTGTTCAATTCAGTGCATCTGATAGATTTGCTAAAGACGGCAATCGAATGGTCTTAATGACAGGTTCTTCAGGTTCATCAGGAAGTACTTACTCCTTTGAAGCAGAAGATTATAGTAGAATCACTGCATATGGTGGCACTGCAGGAGACCCTTCCTATTTTATTATGGAAGCTAAAAATGGAGTAAAGTATGAATATGGGAAGGAATATAATTCTCGCTACGAAAATGCTAATGGTAAAGCCATATCGTGGCATATAAGTAAGATGATATATCCTGATGGAAATTATATTTCTTATAGATATAAAAATACACACATTTTGCCAGGTGGAAGTACAGTATTAGAGCATGCTATCGATGAAGTCCATTTCACTGGTAATGATATAGCTGGCATCAATCCATATGCTAAGGTGAAATTTAATTATTTATCAAGAACTGATAAAAATAAATTGTATCAAAGTGGTATGACTGTAGATAAAAATCTACTAGTGACGTCTATAGAAATATCAACTGAAACTCAAACTGTGAAGACATATAACATTGCATATGGATATAGAAAAGGAAATAGCTATCTACATGCCATGAGAGAAAGAGGGGCAGATGGATCATTTCTCAATGCTACAAATTTTAAATACGGTGATGATCCTTCAGGCAATGAGACACACTTTAGCTCAATCCCAATAAATGATAATGATCAATATTTTCCAGCAAATACAAATGGAGATGGTCAGAATGACATGGTTTATGCCAGGAAAAATAGCATTAACCCACAATATGCTGATTATTTTCATGGGTATAGTAATACAAATTATACCGTCAACCTTCCTGCAGAAAGCCGCATAGTGAGTGTTGCAGATGTAAATGGGGACAACTTAGATGATGTGGTAGCTTTGGTGATAGGAGAAACAGAAATTTTGGGTTTCCAATTTCCATCTTATGAACTAAAAGTTCATTATAACTCAGACCCAAATGGATTATTAGATTATAATGAAAGTTTTATTTTATATCCTAATAATGTAGACCCCGTGGATGGTTTGTTTTATGAAAATGAACATATTCAACCAGTATATTCAGGAGATTATAATGGGGATGGATTAACAGACTTTTTACTTATAAGTAATACAAGGGTTTTTATTTCATATGGTCAAAGGACAATTCATAATTTTTTGGGACCGTGGCAATCCGTAACTTTAGGAACATCAAGTTTTACTAATTTAAGTAATTGGGGAGCAAATGTTGAGAAACTTTCCGTTATGGATTTTAATGGTGATGGCAAGTCAGATGTTTTTGTCATTAATGGGCCACAAATTGGTGTATTTGATTTTGAGACTAATACGCAAATGCGGGAATTGTTTTTTAATGATGGTGCTGCTTTGCCTATTGCCGATAGATTATTTGATCAAGAACATCTTACGTTTTTTGGTGACTATAATGGCGACGGCAAGACAGACGTACTTAAAAAAGTAGGAGATGAGAACAGTGACCCATGGTATATACACACAAGTACTGGAGTAGAGTTTAACACTTTGCCTTTTGATTTTGTGAGGAACCCTTCTATAGAGCAAGCAGGGTTTGATAGTTATTTTGGCGACGTGATCAGCGTGGGTGACTATAATGGAGATGGTAGAAGTGATATACTGCAATTAAGAAAGATTACTAATGTCGGTACTTATACAGATGTATATTACAGCAATGGCCATAATTTTGATGCACCACAATATGAAGCACATGCTGGGATAATATTTGCATTAACATATAGTGGACCTGCCTATGGCGGTATAGATGGCCGAGCAAGAACAATGTATAGGGTATATAGCAATTACGATCCATTACAAGTAGGTGTAGGATTAAAAGCTAAAGAAAACCATCTTGTCAAGATAAAAAATGGTGAATTGCATACTACTATCTTTGACTATAAACTCATGACTGAAAAAGTAGATGTCAATGATGACTTTTATGAAAGGGGGACTATGACAAATGCTTTAGGCTTAGTTTCAAATTTTCAAGCGCCGATATGGCTAGTAAAAGATTATAATATACAAGATGGCCGATCTGTAGGAAGTAATTACGCTGATGATGGCATGAAGGTACAAAGTATGAAGTACGCAAATGCAAAACTACATCGCAAGGGAAAAGGAATGATAGGCTATGGTCGAACTGAAATGGAAGACAAATGGTCATATCTAAGGTCAAAAACATACAATAATGCAAATGAAGCGTATGGTATTTTGCTACCTGATAGTGTGGTGACAGAGTTTGTAACAGGTAATGATTTTACTAAGTCTACCACTACACACTCCATCACAGCAATAGGTAGTAGTAGATATCTAATGAAGGCAAGTAGTATGGTCATGGATAATTATCATGAAAATCGTAAGACAGAACAAAATTTCATATTGTATGATAGCTATGCCAATCCTGAGATCGTACAGACTATAATATCTACAGGTTCACCTGCCACTGTGGTAGAAACTAAGACTGTCGCTACGGTGTATGGTGCATATGGAGCTACATTTCCAGACAAACCTACGCAAATATCTACCACTCTAATAAGACCTGGAAGTGCCAATTATAACTCTACAGCATCTCTAACTTATAATACGAAGGGGCAAGTAACATCAAAAAGAGAATTTTTGGGTGAGCCCAAGGAGGTGCATACTCAGTATGAGTATTATATCCATGGTGGAGTATTTAAAGTAACAAAAAATGCAAGTGGTCTAGAGAATCAAATTATGCATCACTACTACGAGCCTAAAGGTAGATATGTAAACGAAAAAAGAAATATCTTCGGCAATATAGTGTACTCTGCCAGTTATGATGTACGGTGGGGCAAGCCACTATCTGTTACCGATGAAGCCCAACTAACTACTAGTTTTACATACGATAGCTGGGGAAGACCAATGACCTCTACCTCACCACAAGGTATAGTAAGTAGTGTAACCTATAACTGGGAGTCGACTCATGGAGTTAAAAGTGAAACATCTACTTCACCATCTCGACCTACTACCAAGGTGTGGTATGATCAGATGGGTAGGTCACGTAGGACAGAGACGCAAGGCTTTAATGGTGAAACCATCATACAGATGACAAATTATGACTTAGTAGGTAATCCTAATCAAAGTACTGCTCCGTACAAATCTGGTGAGTCTGTACTGACTACCACACACCAATATGGTGCAGCCTACACCGCTCAGCGCATATTCTCTACCACGACCAATGTAGCAGCATTTGGCACTACATCATATAACTATACATATAACCAAGGCAAAGAAACAGTAACCATAACATCACCCGATGGCAAAACTAAGTCAAGCACGACAGATGCTGCTGGAAAAGTCTTACAAACGGTAGATAACAATGGGACCGTGCTGGATTTTACCTATTACAGTCATGGTGGATTAAAAGATGTAAAACAAGGAAGTACAACACTGGTCACTGTAGAATATGATGCATATAATCGTAAGAAAAAACAGATAGATATCAGTGCTGGTACAACAGAATATGAACAAGATGCATTCGGAAGGCTAGTAAAAGAGATAAATGCAAAAGGTCAAGTGACGACGATGACCTATGATAGATTTGATAGAATGCTCACAACGGTGAGACCTGAAGGGACTACAAGTTATGAATACTGGAGTCCTGCTGAGGTAGGTAAAGCATCTAAAATCAAAAAGATAACAGGATTCTCAGGGGAGATCACAGAAATAGACTACGACCCTACAGGCCGAGTCGTCTCAGAAATGATAACGATAGATGGTGTGTCACATACCACTACTACAGCATATGATGCCCTGGACAGAGTATCATCTATGACCTATCCATCTGGTATGACGGTCAGCTACGAGTATGATGCATACAGCTATCTAAAACGAATATATTCTGGTAGTACAAGCTACGCTACTGTCAATACTGTTAATGGACGTGGACAAATCACTAGCTACACATCAGGGAATGGTAAACAAAGTAGCCATATCTACTTCCATGGTATACCTACTAGGTATCAGACTATGGATAATAGTTTTGACTATAGTATGGACTGGAACTATCTGAATGGTAATCTACGAAAACGAGAAGATCAATATGGCAATAAAGATACAATGACTTATGATCTGCTCGATAGACTGTACACCTGGACAAGTAGCAATCTCATACCAACAGTGAGAAGAGATACCATACATTATGCAGATAATGGCAATATAGAGCGCAAAAGTGATGTGGGCGACTATACTTACGATGCTACAAAGATATATGCCATAAGAGAAGTGACAAATCCTAATGGCATCATCCGTGATCCACAGCAAGATATTGTGTATAACAGTTTTCTTCAGCCTGTATCCATAGAAGAAGCTGATTATAGACTTGAATATACCTATGGTCATCATGGCAACAGGTTGAAATCTGTACTAAAAAAAGATGGCATGGTCATAGAGACCAAGTATTACTTAGGGTCATATGAAAAACTGGTCAATGGTACAGGAACCCACTATGTACAATATGTAGATCTAGGAGGGCAGCTAGTCGCTATCATCCATAGTCAAGGTGGCAGCCATACACCACATTACACGTATACTGACCATCTAGGGTCTATCGTAAAAGTGACCGACGCTGCGGGCAATGTGGAGGTAACACAAAACTTTGATCCATGGGGTAGGCGAAGAGATGGAGGTACGTGGCAGTATATAGATGAAAATCTGCCGCTCAATCATCCTGTGTGGCTATATCGTGGCTATACTGGACACGAACACTTGCCACAGTTCCATCTGATCAATATGAATGGGCGACTGTATGATCCTGAACTAGGCAGAATGCTAAGCCCTGATAATGTAGTACAAGATGGTGGCTATAGTCAGAATTATAATAGATATAGCTATGCATACAATAATCCACTAAGGTATACGGACCCTGATGGGAATGAGATTGTGTCA
>JBGSOH010000499.1:0-2720 GCA_041739205.1 Saprospiraceae bacterium | reverse complement strand
AGTGGCCCAAGCGTTGGCGAAGATGCCGTGAAACTGACAGGCGTGTGGAACCTTGGGCTGAGTGCAAACAAAATAGTTTCCGTGATGGTTTAAGTATGCGGCATCGAACTCATCCCAGACTGGGCTGAGTGTGCACTTCGTCCAAGCTTCCTTGATATTTGCAGTATTACATGGCATTACAACAATACGTTAATGTATGCAGATTCAGTTTTAGTGATGGATCGTGCACTACTAGACAAAAAAGGTTGGATGCCATTAAATAAATGGAAGCCAAATACCATAAACTGGAACAAGATAACCAAATATTAATCTTTCAAAAACAACAAGCCGCTACTATTCGATATATGTATTTGGCATTATTGGGAGCAGGTTTTATAGCTTTATTAGCTCTTGGCATCTTCATACTCTACAGACAAAAACCAATGGCATCCCATAGCAGAAGAATAAACCAATCAAAAAAATGTTACAACCAAAGGATTTACTGCTACGTAACATTCACCATTGGGTAAAAAACAATTTGCAGGTAGTATCCTGTCTTCTTAATCTTTAGTCCGATTATATCTCAGACGAAACCACTTAAGAAGCCATCAATGATGACAAAGACAGAGTATTGTCCATGGCACTTATCCATCAAAATTTGTGCTATACTAAACATTTGACAGCCATAGAAACCAAAGGATATTTTGATGATTTATTAGTCCAACTTTTTGAATCTTACCATTTCAATGAACAATACATCACCTTGGAGAAAGACATCGATAATTTCCTGATAGATGTGGACACGATGATATCTTTAGGCCTGATTACCAATGAATTGATATTCAATGTATTAACACATGTTTAAAGATAGAGCCCAAGGAAAAAGATATTTTTCTGTCAAGAATTTTGATGGCAATATCAGTATTACCATTAAAGACAACGGTATAGGTGTAGAACCTGCATCATTTGCAGCATCTTGCAGCTTTGGTAATAAAATGATTCAGCCATTTGTCCAGAAAATGAAAGCAAATCTCCAAGTTAGGAATGATAATGGTACTGAAATATTACCTTCTTACTCAGGGTTAGAAAACACGGTAAAAGAGCATAGTTTGATCGAGCTTTTCACCTTTTCAGGTGATGTTTGTAAAATCTTGTTAGTGTAACTTTGCAGTAAAATCTTGATTGTTATGGCACTTGTTCAAATCAATAAAAATATTCACTCTGAAACTGACGTTGAATATTTACATTATAGAATAGCTTTACTTGAAAAACAATTAGTTATCCTTCAAGAAAGTCAGTCAGATAATATCGGTGTTATGGTACATTCCAACGGCACACATCATTTAGTATTCCCAAATCAGATTAAGTATTTGACATCTGAAAGTAACTATTCTTACATATTTCTTAATTCTGGTTTAAAGATATTTACTTCCAAGACTCTAAAATATTGGCTTGACAAATTTGAGAGCGAATCCATTATTAGAATACATCGAGGTATTGCAGTTAATACTTCTTTCATAAGTCAAATCAGTAAATCCGATAAAACCATTTTACTTGATGATGGCACATTATTGCCATATTCAAGAAACTTAGAGTTGAAAACTTATTTTATTTGATTGGTTTTCCAATTGCTTGATAAGAAGCTTATTGAATGTCATTTTCTCAATATATTTTCAGCAAGTAATGACATACAATATGTTCTAAACCAATATTATTTTTTTTTTAAAGAAAGGTGCTTAATGCGACCATAGTTGAAAAATACTCTATATAGGTGATGTTTATAATTTTATATTTTCTGAATATTTGCAAGTTAATGCTATATTGCAAAAAGTTTGTCACTTTTATTCTTAAAATGTACAAAATATTTTGAAAATTTAGAAATAAAAATAATGAATTTATCACTTATTAGGACGGCTGTATTGCAGATTTTGATCATAGCTTCAATTATATTTTTAGCTTATTCTGCCATTGCTCAAAGTAGAGAAAGCCTATTAAATAAAGCTTGGGAAGATTATGACACTACGTCTGCTATAGCTTGTTATGACCTTGGAAAAAAGGTATTTGCTACTTCTATGGACTCTGCACTTTTGTTTTTCGAGAAAGGAGCTGATATCTCTATAAACTTAAATTTTAATCGAGGTAAAATACTTAATTGGCGCAGTATGGGCGCTGTTTTAGGGCGATTGGGTAGGTATGAAGAAGCTATTGACATATTAGATAAGGGATTACAATTGATAGAAAAAGAAAAACTTCCAGTGTTAAATCGAGTGGATTTTTTAATTAACATTGGAGCTGCACATCACTTTGCAGGATTTACTGGTCGAGCTATAGAGACTTATATTGTCGCTGTGGACCTAGCGAGAAAACATGGATTTGATGACAAACGTAGTATGTTGCTAAACAATCTGGGCATTTTTTATCGTACACTTGATCGCCATGAAGAAGCTATTTCAATTTATGAAGAGTCAATTGCCATTCGGACACTAAACAAAGATACTTCAGGTCTTGCTGGTGTCAAACACAATATGGCGGCAGCGTATTATAAGATAAATAATTATGATAAAGCACTAGAAAATTATAATGAATCCAGAAAGCTATATACTTATTTAAACGCTTCCAAAGATTTGTTGATCAATCAGATTGCAGTAGGAGAAGTGCTTACAGCAATGGGAAATTATAATGATGCAATAAAAACCCTACAACCTTTATTAGGAAAAAAAGAAATTGCGGGCATTGATCAT
>JBGSOH010000451.1:0-17566 GCA_041739205.1 Saprospiraceae bacterium | reverse complement strand
TACCTTTGATTTCAATTCGTAATATTAGCCCTTTGAGAACATTACGAGTTGCGACTGACGAAACATCCGACAAAAGAGATTGGCTCAAAATAGGATTATATGTTGCCATTATTTTAGTTTTGACGATCTACCTTTGGGTATTGACATCTTTTATTTTAGCGGCTTTGGGATTTGTAGTTGGGATAGTGATTTCCTATTTATTACTTAGTGGATTTGCCTTTTTGGTGATCAAAATATTGAAAAATAGTATTCCATCGAGTGCAGGGTTTGTGGTGAAACAAGGACTTTCTAACCTGTTCAGACCTGATAATCAGACACAAACGATTATGGTTACTTTGGGAATGGGGACGGCAGTCTTGACCACTTTACTAATACTTCAGAGCATTTTACTCAATAATGTTTCTCTAATGGATAGCGGCAAACAACCCAATATGATCCTTTATGGCATAGAGACCAATCAAATGACGGAATTAAAAACGCTTACAGAAAGTTACAAGCTACCTATCCTACAGCAAGTGCCTGTCGTCACCATGAAAATCGATGGTTGGAAAGGAAAAACCAAAGCTCTATGGCTTGCAGACTCTACTATGACAGCTGAAAGATGGGCAGTAAATCGAGAAGCAAGAGTGACTTATCGAGATACCATATCCGAAGATGAAACGCTAGTTGAAGGCATCCTTAAACTTTACCGAAACCCATCAGATAGCATCTTTGTTTCTTTAGGTACGACCTTTGCGGAAGCGCTTGATGTAAAGATAGGTGACGAGATTGTTTTTAATGTGCAAGGAACCAGAATGGTGACTTACGTAGGTAGTCTTCGGGAGATAGAATTCAGGAATTTATCCACCAGATTTTTTATCGTTTTTCCTAATGGTATTTTGGAACAAGCGCCACAATTTCAAGTCTTAGTGACCAAAACACCAGATAATGCGACGATGGCCAATTATCGTGGCGCTGTAGTAAAAGCATTTCCCAATGTATCTGTCATAGATCTCACCACCATCTTACAATCTGTAAATGACATACTCACCAAGGTATCGTTTATCATACAGTTTATGGCTATTTTTAGCTTATTGACAGGTTTGATTGTCTTGATTAGTTCACTCACACTGAGCAAATATCAACGACTCAAAGAAAGCATATTACTCAGAACCATAGGCGCATCCCGTGCTCAAATCATCAAAATCAATGCGACAGAATATACATTTCTCGGGGTACTTTCTGCACTGACAGGAGTAGGTATTGCCTTGATAGCCAGCTTTATATTGACCAAAGTACAGTTAAAACTAGATTTTGACATCTCTTGGTGGATCGTCATGTCCATTCTTTTAGGATTGGTTTTAATTACGGTAATCATTGGTATGTTTAATAGTCGCGATGTGGTCAGCAATCCACCATTGGAAGTATTACGGAAGGAGAATGGGTAGGTTTTTTTTGAAATGATGATACTTCTTGTTTTATATTGTGGTTACTTTTGTAATTGGTTAATGATGTAGTTCTAAATACCAAATAAATATTGCACCGCAAATAATAGTGCCGCAAAACGCACTTATCACTACAATAATAAAGTAAATTTCAACAATTTCTATTATAAGTGCTGTTTAATGCTCTTTTTATTGAATTTTAGATAATTATTAGTATTTTTGCATAAAATAATGATGTATAATGCACTTTTCGGAATTAATAAAAACAATAAAAGAGCGTAGGGAAGTTCTTCAAGTAACTCAGCAAGGATTAGCAGACCTATCTGGTGTTGGATTGAGAACACTAAAGCAATTTGAAAGCGGAAAAGGAAATCCTACATTATTAACCTTACAGAAAATAGCTGATGTTTTGGGTATGGAAGTTTACCTTAAAATTAAAACTGGAACACCCAATAAATGAGAAAAGCAAAAGTATTATTCAAGAATGAAGAATCGGGTATCTTGACACAATACGATGATGGTTCATTTTCGTTTGTATATCAAGTGGAGTGGGTAGCCAATAGCAACAAGCAAAGCATCAGCCTTACTTTACCGAAAAACGAGAAAGAATTTCATTCTAAATACCTATTTCCTTTTTTTTTCAATATGCTTCCAGAAGGTTCTAATAAGCAAGCAGTTTGTACATTAAATAGAATCGACGGAGATGACTATTTCGGTTTGCTGATGACTACTGCAAAAAATGACAGTATTGGTGCCGTAAGAATTATTAAAATAGATAATGAATGAGTTTGCCAGAAATAAAATATTGTCCAAGTACATTATCTGAAGGCTTTAATACTTATAGTAGAACTGCTTTGAATAGAGTTTTTGATGGTAAAAAGGTGCATCATGTTCTGCCTTACGATACGCCATTCTCCAACCCTGAAACTGACAAACTATTTGAAAATAACCGAAAACATATGTCGATTTCAGGTGTCCAAGAAAAATTTTCTGTATTACTTGATAAAAACAAACTAAGACTAATTCACGAAGGTGAACATGGTACACATATTCTCAAACCAATTCCAGGTGCAGGTAAAAAGGCAGATCAAATGCCTGCGAATGAACATTTAACCATGCAAATTGCCCGTCAAATTTATGGAATAGAGACTGCGGAAAATGCCTTGATTTTTTTTAAGGATGGTACTCCTGCATACATCACCAAAAGATTTGATGTGAAAGAAGATGGTTCAAAATGGGCTCAAGAGGATTTTGCTTCCCTAGCAAAAAGAACTCCGCAAACCCATGGTGAGCAATATAAATATCTTGGAAATTATTTAGAAATATTTGAGTTAATGCGCTACTATTTGACAACTTATAAAATAGATGCACCAAAACTTTTTAGAATACTTGTTTTTAATTATCTTTTTTCAAATGGTGATGCACACTTAAAGAATTTCTCAATTATAGAAACGCCTTTTGGAGATTATCGACTAAGTCCGGCTTATGACTTACTTAATAGCCGTATTCATGTAGAAGATAAAGATTTTGCATTAGATGATGGTCTAATGCCTAGAAATCTAGCCCAAGGTAAAATCAGTTTCCAATTTGCAAAACTAGCTGAGAAAGTAGAAATCAGTGAGAAAAATTTTCAGGACATTATGACATTAATGCGTTCCCATTCAGATTCAGTTGAAAAAATGGTAGCTGCTTCTTTTCTAGACAATAGCACAAAAAGAAATTATTTACAATCATTTCAAGGCCGTTTTAAACAACTATTTAAAGAATGAAAAGTGATTTTTAAACATAACTCGCTATTTTGTCCTCGGTGCAGAATATTCTGGTGCTCACAATAACGACAAAAAGGTGGCGGTTCAGTGGTTAAATAAACAATTGTTCTTTACTTCAAAGTTACATCTGACAACAAAACAGAAATCATTGCTGAATATAAAGACGGTCAAAAATATGTAAACAGCTTAACAGATGGTTGGCAGATTTTCGTTCCTAAGTCACGCACCTTTTTAAGATTTTTACCGTTACGCTATAGACGAAAAAAATGAATCTGATATTCAGTTTTAAACAATGGGGCATCAATATACTTTTTATTGTAATCAAATTATAAAAATCACCGCATTCACAAAATAGTGCTTTTTTCTGAATTTAAAAATTAGTAATGTCACAAGCAAATCAAACAGATATTTTTGAAAGGTTATTGGCAGGAGAACCAATAAGATTAAATGATCCTCAATATCCGAAAGTTTGGGAAGTTGTCCAACGAACAATTAGACTTTCACAATCTTTAAACTCAGCAGCGGATGTAGATAATATCCGTAAATATTTGGGTGAAATTATAAACCAAGAAATCGATCCAAGTACCATTATATTTAGTCCTTTTTATACTAATTTTGGAAAGTTTATCAAGATAGGTAAAAACGTATTTATTAATCATGCTTGTACATTTTTAGATATAGGCGGAATTACCATTGAAGACGGTGCATTAATAGGCCCAAAAGTAAATATCATCACAGAAAACCACCCGCTAGATCCTAATGATCGCAGTGCTTTATTGGTAAAACCTGTCATTATAAAAAAGAAAGCTTGGATAGGGGCAGGTGCTACGATTTTACCTGGCGTTACTATCGGAGAAAATGCGGTGGTTGCTGCAGGTGCCGTCGTTTCTAAAGATGTGCCTGATAACACCGTAGTGGCAGGTATTCCAGCTAAAGTCATTAAGGAAATAGAAATCTAAAATCGTAAGTCTTATGAATAGTTTTTTATATTGCATTCATGGTATTTTTATCTATTAATATCAGCTGTTCTGGACATCATAAAAATCAAGGTCTGCCACCCATAAACATAAAAGAAAGTAATTCCATCAAAAATAATAACCTTCAATCCATGCAACAAATGAAAATCACCATAGGTTCTACCATATTTATAGCCAATCTTTTGGATAACCCAACGACACAAGCATTTAAAAAACTATTGCCACTTACCCTTGATATGAGTGACCTAAACGATAACGAAAAGTATTTTTATTTGTCAACCAATTTACCTACAAAATCGAGTGTTGGTGGCAATATCAAGGCAGGAGATATCATGCTATATGGAAATAATTGTTTGGTTTTGTTTTATGAAGGATTTAATTCTTCATATTCATATACTAAGATGGGTCATATAGAAAATATAAGCGGATTGATAGAAGCACTTGGTAACGGAAATGTGATAATAAAATTTGAAATTATGTAACTCATTTACAGTTAAATACATTCTCAAATAAACATGGATTGTTTTCTCAAAGTATATGCATAAACATAACAACTTTAACATTAGCCTTGTGTTACCAACTTAACAAGTAAATAAATAAAAATGAACAACAAACAAGTTAAAGCTTTTGGCACAAGTGCACCTGAAGCAGATTTAGTGGAGATGCACATAGATCGTCGAGCACTTACGCCAAAGGATATTGAGATCGAAATCTTGTATTGCGGTGTATGTCATTCTGACTTGCATACTGCACGCAATGATTGGGGTTTTACAAGTTATCCTGCAATTCCTGGTCACGAAATTGTAGGGAAGATCACAAATATTGGTAGTGACGTTACCAAATTTAAAGTAGGTGATTTGGCTGGAGTTGGGTGTTTAGTAGATTCATGTCAGACATGCGATAGTTGCAAAAAAGACCTTGAACAATATTGTTTGAATGGCTCAACTGGTACTTACAATAGTCCGGACAAACATTTGGGAGGAATGACATATGGAGGATACTCAGAAAAAGTGGTCGTTGATGAAAAGTTTGTATTAAAGGTTCCATCAAATTTAGATTTGGCTGCAGTAGCACCTTTATTATGCGCAGGAATTACGACATGGTCACCATTACGTCATTGGAATGTGAAAGAAGGTAGTAAAGTGGCTGTAGTAGGCTTAGGAGGTCTAGGTCACATGGCGATAAAATTGGCAAAAGGTTTGGGAGCTTCTGTGACATTATTTTCTAGATCACCTGGTAAAATTCAAGATGCTTTAGATTTGGGAGCTGATGAAATCATTATTTCTACCGATGATGCTCAAATGAAATCCGTGGCAGGAAAATTTGATGTTATCATTGATACCGTACCTTATGTACATGATGTGAATCCATATATTGCTACCTTAACGATTAATGGTACATTGGTCTTGGTGGGGTACTTGGGTGGATTAGAACCAATATTACATACCGTGCCAATGATTATGGGCAGAAAATCAGTCGCAGGTTCATTGATAGGTGGGATTGCAGAAACCCAAGAAATGCTTGATTTCTGTGGAAAACATAATATCGTTTCAGACATCGAAGTGATAAAAATGCAAGACATAAATACAGCTTATGAACGATTATTAAAAAGTGATGTAAAATATCGTTTTGTGATCGATATGGCTTCATTAAGGGAAAACTGATAAAAGTTAAAATAGGTAGCTTAAGTAAATAGGTTTTTGCTGTTTTGTTAGTATTAAAAATTGGATACAATTTGGTATTCCCAATAAAAAGTATCTTTTAAGTATATGTGAAGCTAATTATTTCAATTATATTTGTGTTTCTTATTTTTCAATAAAAGAAAATAATAATCAATGGCGACATTTAATCTTAAAATAAACGGTACAACCAAAACAGTTGATGTAGATCCTACTACTCCCTTGCTTTGGGTTCTGAGAGATCATCTAGATATGGTCGGCACTAAATTTGGATGTGGTATAGCATCTTGCGGTGCTTGTACCATTCACCTAGATAATACAGCGATGCGTGCTTGTGTGTTGCCAATTAGTGCTGTAGGTGATCAAAAAATAACCACCATAGAGGGACTTTCCGATTCAGGTGATCATCCTGTTCAAAAAGCATGGCTCGAACACGATGTGCCACAATGTGGATATTGTCAAGCAGGACAGATTATGACTGCTGCAGCATTGCTCATAGAAAATGCCAATCCAAGTGATGATGAAATAGCAGCCGCAATGAATGGAAATCTTTGCAGATGTGGTACCTACACTAGAATTAAAGCAGCCGTAAAAACAGCTGCAAAAAATATGTAGTTTTAAGCTTAAAAGTAGGCTATAAAGTAATTGCTTTTTTGATTTCACCCGATCACAAGATCACATTATCACCCAATCACTAAATCACAAAATATCTTATGACACTCGTAAAAATATCCCAGGGCAGAAGATCATTCATCAAAAGTAGTGCCCTCGCAGGTGGTGGAATGATGATCGGATTTAGTTGGCTAGCATCTTGCAAACCTACTCCTGAACAATTGCTGACCATGCCCAAAGAGTGGTTTAAAATAAACGGTTTCTTGAAAATCGGTGAAAACGGTGTCGTCACCATCATGTCACCCAATCCTGAGATCGGTCAGAATGTAAAAACTTCTATGCCAATGATCGTCGCAGAAGAGCTAGATGTGGATTGGAAATATGTCATCGTAGAACAAGCGCCACTAGATACTTCTATTTTTAATCGACAATTAGCAGGTGGCAGCCAGTCTATCCGTCATGGTTGGGAAGGACTCAGAATGGCTGGCGCTACAGCTCGTCAGATGCTCAAAGAAGCTGCGGCAAAAGCTTGGGGCGTACCTGTCTCAGAAATCACCACAGAAGCCAGTATGATACACCACAAAAATAGTGGTAAATCTGCTGGATATGGAGAAATGGCTTCAGCCGCGGCCAATATTGAAGTACCAAAAGAAGTCAAACTTAAAGAAATTAGTGAATACAAAATCATAGGTACATCCAGAAACAATGTAGATGGCCAAAAAATAGTCACAGGCAAACCACTTTTCGGATTAGATTATAAAAAAGAAGGGATGTTGATCGCCATGATCGTCCATCCACCTGCTTTTGGTCTTAAACTAAAATCATTTGACGATACTGCAGCAAAGTCAATGCCGGGTATCAAAGATGTTTTTAAAATTGAAGTCTATAAAGAAGGTGACGAAACACAGTGGTGTGATACCATTTCCTTTAACGAATTGGTCGTCGTAGTAGGCAATACCACTTGGGAAGTCATGAATGCCAAAAAAGCCATCACTTGCGAATGGGAACAAATCAAGAGTAAAGAAATAGAAGTGCCGTTTTTTGGCAGGACCAAAAAGATATCCACGCCTTCCGGTCTCGAAAATACAGATGACCACTTAGCACAAATGATTGCTGCATCAAAATCTGCTGCCACTATCGTTAGAAAAGATGGCGACCCAGAAGCAGCATTCAAAAAAGCAGCCACTATTTTGGAACGAAGTTACACAGCACCATTTTTGGCGCACAGTACACTCGAGCCAATGAACTTTTTCGCCCATGTCACTGCCGATAAAGCAGAACTAGTGGGACCGATTCAGACGCCAGAGTTTATGGAGAAATCCGCTTCCACAAGACTAGGATTGCCATTAGAAAAGATAGATATCCAAATGACGCGTATGGGTGGCGGATTCGGTCGTAGATTATATGGCCATTTTTTGATAGAAGCTGCTGTCATTTCGCAAAAAATGAATGCGCCGATCAAATTGATCTATACTCGTGAAGATGATATGACCACAGGGATTTATCGCCCAGCTTATCATGCAACTTACCGTGCAGCATTGGACGAAAATAAAAATCTTCTAGCTTTTCATGTGAAAACAGGTGGCGTACCAGAAAGCTCTTTATCTGCCAATCGTTTTCCAGCTGGTGCAGTGGACAATTATCTTGCAGAAGAATGGACGATCATGTCCAATGTTAGTGTAGGTGCTTTCAGAGCGCCAGGATCCAATTTTATAGCAGGCGCTGAGCAGTCTTTTCTCGATGAATTAGCAGAGGCGATGGGTAAAGATCCAATAGATTTGAGATTGGAATTGCTAGAAAAAGCAAAAACAAGTCCCGTAGGCATAGACAATGATTACGAAGCAGAAAGATATGCTGGCGTACTACAGCTCATCAAGGAAAAGTCAGGATGGGGTAAAGATTTGGCGGGATTGCATCGTGGTGTTGCAGCATATTTCTGTCATAATACCTACGTGGCGCAAATCGTAGAAATAGAAATGAAGGACAATTCGCCAATCATTAAAAAAGTAACTGCAGCTGTAGATTGTGGTTTGGTGATTAACCCTGTTGCAGCAACCAACCTAGCAGAAGGTGGTATCATCGATGGTATAGGTCATGGTTCTTATAGCGCCATCACACTCAAGGATGGTGTACCACAACAAAACAACTTTAATACCTATCGACTCATCAGACACAGAGAAGCACCAAAGGAAATAGAAGTACACTTCGTAGATAACAAAAAAGATCCCACAGGTCTCGGCGAGCCACTCAATCCACCTGTGATAGGTGCATTGGCCAATGCATTGTACAAAGCGACTGGAAAGCGATACTATGATCAACCATTTTTGGTAGATCCTAAGTTGATGGGGTAGGGAATTGTGATCTAGGAATCACGGATTAAAATCCATGATTGTGATATGTTTCGAGCCTACGGCTCTTGTCCATTTTGAGAGTAATTAAACTGTAAAAATTAGGGATATCAGTTTATTTTTTGGTTTAACTATCACAGATGAAAGAAATCAGAGACATCATACGCAGTTATAAAGTACTCAAATCCGAAGGGAAACGATGTGCTCTAGCGACTGTTGTCCACGTGGAAGGTTCGTCATACAGACGTCCTGGCGCTAGAATGCTTATTGCCGAGGATGGGAGATTGACAGGTGCCATCAGTGGTGGTTGCCTCGAAGGTGATGCAATGCGCAAAGCCTTGCATGTTATTAACGAACAAGTTCCAGCATTGGTTACGTATGACACCATGGACGATGATGATGCGACGATTGGTATTGGTCTTGGTTGTAATGGAATTATCAAGATATTGATCGAACCTATTGATTACGAGGCTATTAATCACCCTATTGAGCTACTGGAAAAGATGACTTCTAGTAGACAAAATGCAGTTATTGCTACTTTTTTCACCTTACAACATAAAAAACAACCCAATGCAGGTACACTATTATTTATAGGCGAACAGGATAAAATGTTTGGTAAAAACATAGTGGATTTCCAATCCGATTTAATACAAGTTGAAAGCCAAAGGGTACGTAAATTGGGTAAAAACTCATGGATAGATCTTGAGATGAATGGTGAAAAAATGACGGCCTTTCTTGAGTTTGTTCCACCTGCGATTTCATTGGTTATTGTCGGTGCAGGCAATGATGTTTTGCCTATGGTTGAGATGGCTGATGTACTCGGTTGGGATACTACAGTGATAGATGGAAGGGCCAATTATGCTAAAAGAGAGCGATTTGCCAAAGCTTGCGACGTGCTTATTGCAAAACCTGAAGAAGTAGTTAAGAATATCAAAATAGATAATTTTACATTTTTTGCCCTGATGACACACAATTACAATTATGACAAAGCATTGCTCTATGAACTATGTCGAAACAATGCTAATTACATAGCCATGCTTGGTCCGAAAAAAAAGCTAGAAAGAATGCTTTTAGAATATAATGACGAAGGCAGACCTTTATCAGAGGATCAAATAGCTACCATCCATAATCCTGCGGGTTTAGATATTGGTGCGGAGACATCAGAAGAGATTGCACTATCTATTTTAGCAGAGATTAAAGCTTTTATTGGAAAGAAGCAAGGTACTCCACTTAAGGATAAAAAGGCAGGAATACATAACGACTGATTAAAGTTTTTATCAGTAAATTAGATGATTATTAAATGTTTTTTTTCAGAGTAGGTGGTTTAATCGTTTTGGTATTTATACGGTACTAATTTTAAAAAAAATTAGACCGTTCAACATTTAAAAAGTAAAGAATAGAAGGTTACTATTTAAGAAAAAAGGCAGTGTAAGTTACGTTTTACACTGCCTTTTTAAAATTTATATTTGATATCAAAAATCTACACCATCATGTCTGTTTCCTTTTCTTCGCCGGTGGATTTTTTTTCCATGTACAAATGATAGAAAATTAATGATATACCACCTAAAATCAAGATGCACACAAAGACACCAGCTGGCTCGGTATTAAATATATAGTCTACAAAAAGACCGATAAGTAATCCAAAACCTATCGAAAGCAAAAGCAATCCTAGTTTTAATGCACTATTACTATCTTTCGAGCCTATCTTAAAGATTGTGGCTGGTTTGCCATGTTTGATGAGTTCCATTCGTTCTATATGTCTCGTTCTGAAGTACATCGAGATAAATACGATAAGGGTTATAAAAAAACCCGTCATTCCAATAATTTCGCTTGCCATGATATTAAATTTTATTATTTGAAATCATTACGATAAACCTTTAAACTTGGTTACAAAATGTAGAAAAAAATATTATTTAAATACTATTGTAACCGATTCTACATTCTTGTCGTATATTGTTTGGAATAATCGAATAGCGTGAATTTTGATTTTGATGATAATTTGGTCCGTCTTCTTCTCGCAGGAGATCGAAAAACAATAAATTCTTTTGTAGATACTTATGGCCAATTTATATATAATGTTTGTTATAAAATTCTGCTCCACAACCAATTAGCTGAAGAAGCGACACAAGATAGCATCATGAAAGTATTGAAATCAGTAGATAATTTTGATACTAAGTCTTCTTTTAAAGCATGGTGTTATACAATAGCCTATCGAACAGCTATAGATACCAAAAGAAAATTAAAATCTCATGTAGACTTATCCACATCTCCTGAACTAGTTTATGACAAAAAAGCAGATTATAATATTAATGAAGATGAAACCAAAGAAGGTATAAATTCGTTATTAAAACATCTAGATGAAGAGTCAAGAGTCATTGTTTCTCTTTTTTACTTAGAAGAGAGAAGTATAAAGGAAGTTTTAGATATCACTGGATTGACAGAGAGTAATGTCAAGATAAAATTATTTAGAGCGCGTAAAGAATTGGCAAAACATGCCAATAAATATTTTGATAACAACCATTGATTAACATAAAAGTGTAATATTATGGAAGATTTAATTTGGAGATATATTGATGGAGATTGTACCGATGAAGAGAAAAAGATTGTAGAAACAAACATTCTTAATGATCCTGCATTTAATCAAGAATATCAAGAAACAATAGCTTTAAATGCCTTTTTGGCTAAGACTTCATTTACACCAATGAGTCAGGATTTTGAAAGACATTTAAATAAAAAGATTTTGGAAACTGTTGCTCCCAAAACAAGTCAAGAGTTGTTGCCTCGTACTTGGATTTATGGCCTAGTTATCCTTGCTATTCTAGGTATTGCTACCGCTCTGAGATTTCAAGGTACAGAATCTTCTTATCTACCACTACTACAGTTAGACGAAAAGGCAACAAATATGGTCGCTTGGGTAGTGACTTCATTTCTTGTCTTGGTAGGTATTGATCAGGGATTCAGAAAGTGGATTTTGTTGCGCAAACATTCACAGATCTCTTTATTTTGAGATGGTTATTTAAGTCATACATTTAAATAGCAAAAATAAAAAAGGGATGAGTAATTAAATACTGATCCCTTTTTTATTGATATCTAAATATCTATTTGATTTATTTTTATAAAATTTCATTTTAGATATTTAGGACTTATTTGAAGATGATTTTAATTTTGTTTTAGTCTTTCTAGTATCCCGCCGTTATCTATGACAACTTCCGCAGTTTTGAATCCGCGATTTTGTGCGCTTACAGTGGCAGCTTTTGCCTCTTCTAGATTGTTATAGCCAGCTAATATAAAAATAGTCCAACCACCTTTCGTCCATTGTTCTATTCTACCTAGGTCTTTCACTTTATTTACATCAAACCAAATAGGGTCTTCATACGATGCTAATCTTACCTTGTATTTATTACCAGTTTTGAAGTTTCTCATTTCTTCAGTTGGATTTTTTGAATGGAAATTTCCTTCATCCGTAAAACTGTCTGCATCTGAACTAGTCAAAATCAACTCCATTTTTGCAGTGTTTAGTAATTCAAATGTAATGAAAGCATCTTGAAAACCATTAGCTCGAACTTTTGCTAATATGTTTTCAGCTTCTGCTCGATTGTCAAAATATCCAAGTCTTACTTTTATAGATGACCCGTTATGCATTTTGTACACATTGCCAAATTTGACCAATGATTTAAATCGTTTAAAATTTGGTTTAACAGATGACATGGATGCCAACTGGATAAAAAATACCTCTGTATTTGGTATTGCTTGATCTAATGCTATCCTGTGGGCTCCAATAAAATAAGAATCATCAGCTTCCGTATTTCCTACCACTTTGGTATCGAATACAGGCAGTTTAAAAGCCACTTCTTGTGCCATTGGTGATGAAGTTCTTTCCACGATTTCTGTATTCGAACCTTTCAAAGATACCATGGCATCAAGTTCAGGATTTCCTGTATGTTTTTGAGTTTCTGCAGTAATAGCATCCAGTGATACAGCTTTTGGAATGTCTACTAGAAGCCCGTCTTGATCATCAGTGATGATTTTACGTGTTTTGTAAATGTCATTGCCACCTCTACCACCTAGTCTATTTGATGTCACATAAAGCTCGCCCATACGATTGAACGATGGGAAATATTCATCATTTATGGAATTTACACCCGAACCTACATTTGTTACTTCTGTCCATACACCATTTTCTACCTTGCTTTTTACGATGTCATACCCACCTATACCTATGTGGAAATCTGATGAAAAATATAATTCATTTTTTTGCAAAAATGGTGTGATTTCATTTCCAATAGTGTTTATTTCGCTTCCAAGATTTTTTGGCAATGACCATTTGCCTTCATCGAGATAACTCACATATATATCATATCCACCATATCCACCAGGTCTATTAGAAGAAAAATAAATGGCACTACCATCAAATGCCATATGCGCTGAGTTGATAGAAGATCCTACTTCATTGTATGTGAATGGTTTAGAAGAAGTTACTTCACCTTTATCATTTATGTCTGCAATATAAAGTTTAGATATTCTGTCAGCTGTTATAAATGAGTAAGTATCTTTTATTTTTGACTCAATCATAGCACAAGATGTTCCATTAGCCGAAAAACTTAATGGACCTATGTGATTCATATTTCCTTCTATATTTTTTATAAAACCTAGTCTGTTCTTCTTGGCATTGTATAGAAAAGATTTATGTGCTAGTTCGTCTACATTTGTCAATCGTTCTGCTTCTGTCATCAGGATATCATTTCTGAAAGAACTAAATACAGGCAAATCTTTATAAAACGTTAGTCCAAAATCAGAAACTGTACTATTAGACGGCATAACAAATGTCTCGTAGTCAGCTTTATTACTTTGCGCTTTTATAGCAAATTCCATACCTTTTAGACAATGCTGACCATCTTGTGGCACATAGGTGCTGTATGTCGTGTAACTAGCTTTTGCTTCTTCAAACATACCAAGTTTTTTGAGCAAATCTCCATGCTTTCTATACACATTTGCATCTATAAATGTGTTTTTAGTGATGTTTTCATACAGTTCGTTTGCGTCATCTAGTTCACCAGCTAAGGCGAGAGATTCAGCAAGTTTAGACATAATCAAATAATCTTTTGAATTGGCAGAAAGGTATTTTCTATATGAATCTACCGCAAGGTGAAAGTCTCCATTTTCTACCTGCATTTCGGCTTTTTTGATCAATTTCTGACCAGAAATCGTCATGGAACTGACCATTACGATTGTGCAAATGATAAATTGTATTTTCTTGAACATGACCCTAGTAATTAAATTAAAACATATTTAAAATACAAATATAGTAATAAATGCTGTAATGCAACAAATAATACATTAACTTTTTTTGTAATTTGTAAAAAAATCAGTGTTTTTCCTTATTTTTTACCTTTTTTTGTCTTGGTGAAGGTAAATTCAATAATTTTTTCATTCCTATCAGAATAAAACTTTAATTTTGACCAAAATTGTTTCTATGTCATTTTTCTCTCCTTCAAAGCTCGGTTTTTTACTTGTTGCATTGATTTTTAATATCTCTTTGGCTAATAGCCAGAAACTGAATCATGTACTCGGGGAATTCATTGTAGAAGTGCATCAAAACAGTGATTTAGAGCAAGTGAGAAAAAAACTCATATCTGTAGAAAAACGGTTTACACAATTTAAATCAAAACAAATTATGTCTGCCCCACTCAATCTGTGGTTGGTTTCAGTAGATTATACAAGCGTGAATGAGTTGTCTTTTGAAAAAGAACTAAAGTCTACACAAATTTTAAAACATGTATCTAAAAATAGATTGATAACACCAAGGGCAACTCCAAACGATACAGACTTTAATAAACAATGGCAATTTGCCAATACTGGAAGTACAGGTGGTATTTCTGGTGCTGATATGGATATGGATTTGGCGTGGGATATTACGACAGGTGGACTTACACCAGAGGGAGATACGATTGTGGTGTGTATCATAGATGATGGTATCAATCCTGAACATCCTGACATGAAAGATAATCTTTGGAAAAATATTCATGAAATACCTGGTAATGGTGTCGATGATGATGGCAATGGATATATAGATGATTATCGTGGATGGGACATCAGAGCAAATGACGATAATGTCTATCAAGGTGGAGGTCATGGTACACCCGTCGCTGGTATCGTAGGTGCTAAAGGCAATAATAATCTCGGTGTAAGTGGTGTCAATTGGGACATAAAATTAATGATTGTTAATTATGGATTTCCTTCTGAAGCTAATGCTATTGCATCCTATGCCTACCCATACAAACTGCGCAAAATGTACAATGAAAGCAATGGGGCGAAAGGAGCATTTGTAGTTGCGACGAATGCATCTTGGGGTATAGATGATGCACTAGCTGAGACAGCACCTATTTGGTGTGCGATGTATGACTCATTGGGTTATGAAGGCATCATCAGTTGTGGAGCCACGGCTAATGCCAATACTGATGTAGATGTCCAAGGCGATCTACCGACATCATGTTCAAGTGATTTTCTTATTTCTGTCACTAATCTTACTAAATTTGATCTCAAAATTAATGACGCAGGTTATGGCAGACGCACTATAGATATTGGATCTTATGGTCATCAGGCATATACAGTCACAAGGACTGCTTATGGAACTTTTGGAGGTACTTCAGGAGCTACGCCACATGTCACTGGTGTGATAGGATTGATATATGCTGCCCCATGTCAGACTTTCATGGAATTGGTCAAAACGCATCCAGATCAAGCCGCATTAGTGGCAAAGGATATGTTGCTACATGGCAATACGCCCAATAACACTTTAAAAAATATCACCACTACAGGCGGAAAACTGAATGCATTTAGAGCGCTGAGCAATATTATGGATCTCTGTGAAGACTGCTCTGTTCCAGCTGGTATTGCCTATACCGCAACTGATTCTGGTATTATTGTCAATTGGGCTTCAGAATCAGGTTCATCAGTAGTACGTGTCAGATACAGGAAAGTAGACGATACTAATTGGACAATCATTCAAAATATCAACAAAAATTATCAAATTTCAGGTTTAGATATTTGTTCCGAATACGAAATTCAATTAGGTAGTGATTGCGGATTTATTGCTGATCAATATAGCTATTCTTCGTTTATATTTACTGAAGGCTGTTGCAATAAACCATTAGATATCGTTTCTGTATCAGGTGAAAATAGTATTTCATTGTCATGGGATTATATTCCAAATACAGAGTACACAATTGAAATTACAGATCAAAATAACATCGTAACTACTTACGTCGTAGATACCAATTATTTTGAATTATCCAATCTTCCTAAATGTCAAGGGTATGAAATACGGTTGCAAACATTCTGCACACAATATGCAAATGAATCAGGATTTACAGAAGCTATAAACATCACCACTTCCTGTGGTTCATGTACGTCTAATGAATATTGTGTTTTCGGTCCCAAAGATGCTTCTCAGGAATGGATAGCTCAGTTTAAGCTTGGTAATATTGACAACAGAAGTGTGGCTTCACCCTCGGGATATCGTAGTTATGCAGGTGGGCCTACGACCATATTATATCCAGATCAAGTCTATAATTTCGAGATAATAGCAGGATATGCTTCCAATGTATTTCCAGATTATTACAAAATCTACATTGATTGGAATCAAAATGGTTTGTGGGATGCAGAAGATGAAGTTTTTGTAACTGATGAATCCATAAGAAATGGCGTGACCGGTAGTTTTTCAGTGCCGAAAGATTTTGTAGAGGGTACCACTTTGATGCGCGTGATCATGTCATATGAATCATTCGTGGGCGCCTGTGATGATGCTGAATACGAGTATGGGGAAGTAGAAGATTACTGTCTTTCTGTATTTAATAACTATTGTAATGAAAGTGCAACATTAAAGATTAGTTCCATAGAGAATACAAATGTAAATTTCAATATTTCAAACCTAAATGAAGTTAGCGATTCCATCTTGGTTAGTTTCCGGAAAAAGGGTGAATCCACTTGGCTATCATCATGGGGGACAGACTCGATCGTGCTTTCAGGACTGTCAGAATGTACCCTATATGAGTACCAATATAGTATCATGTGTGACGACATCGTTTCTGCAACAAGTCAAATAGACACCTTCAAAACGGCTTGCCAAAACCAAACCCAAAATATTGATGAGACTCAAATAAAAGTATATCCAAATCCTGCAAGAGATATCCTTATACTAGAGATGGATGTTAATCTGGTAGATATAAAAAAAATAAGATTGCTACACGTATCAGGTATGGCACATTCACCTGTTGTAAAATATAGCAACGATAAAAAAGTGGAACTGACTTTATCACATTTACTACCTGGTGTCTATCTGCTAGAAATCGTAGGAAAAAATGGCATCAAATATGTCAGGAAAGTTGTGAAGATGTAATTTAAGATTCAGGGTTTTAGTGATCTTGTAAAGTCTCGAAGTTCATTGATGTAATATCAAAATCTTAATGTCCTTAATTTCTTAATGGTTAGGTAGATTTATAGCTCGTAGTTTTAAGTTCGTGGATCGTACTCTTTGCTGACTACAATCCATGCTTATTTGCAAACCATGCCATCTCATCTCTCATCTTTCATATCTTCTATCTCATCTCTCATAACTCATCTCTTATCATTTATCTCTCATAACTCTCTCAATATCAGCGTGTATGTATGTATGTATGTATGTATGTATGTATGTAGAATATTTTCATAAATATTTAAAAAAATACTTGGTCATATCAAATTACCTGTTTATCTTGC
>JBGSOH010000432.1:0-5112 GCA_041739205.1 Saprospiraceae bacterium | reverse complement strand
GTCACCATCTTTGAAGTGTCTCATGTGTAGCTGACAAGTTGTAGTACCAGAGCTTGGTCCATGTGGCTGACCATTGATGACCATACTACATGTGCCGCATATACCTTCACGACAATCATGCTCAAAAGCTACAGGTTCTTTTTTCTGACCAATTAAGCCCTCATTGAGTACGTCTAGCATTTCTAGGAATGACATATGTTCATTGGCCACAACAGGATAAGTCTCAAAGCTACCTGATGTTTTACTATTTTTTTGTCTCCAGATTTTTATTTTTAAATTCATATCTGCGCTCATAATGGATATTTTTATCAGGATTATTTATAACTTCTTGTTTTCAATTCTACATTTTCGAATACCAATGGCTCTTTGTGAAGGATTGGTTCTGTTTCATTCCATTCCCAAGCTGCTACATAAGCAAACTCATCATCCTTACGCATTGCTTCACCATCATCCGTGACAGATTCTTCACGGAAGTGTCCACCACAAGATTCATTTCTATTGAGCGCGTCAACCATCATTAGTTCGCCATGCTCTAATAAATCTGCCACTCTGATTGCTTTCTCGAGTTCAGGATTGTATTCATCATTGCTACCTGGTACAAATACATCACGGTAATATTCAGCCCTAAGTTCACGAATCATTTGTCGTCCTTTGACCAATCCTGCTTCGTTACGAGCCATACCACAATATTCCCACATGATCTTACCTAGTCGTCTATGGAAGCTTTCTACAGATTGATTTCCTTTGATATTCAATAATTTATCTATCAAAGCTTTGGTCGCTTTTTCAGCTTCTATGAACTCAGGCAAATCATTTTTTATTTTAGGCGTCGAAATCTCATTCGCCAAGAAAGTACCGATAGTATAAGGTATCACAAAGTAACCATCTGCTAGACCTTGCATCAAAGCGGACGCACCCAATCTATTGGCACCATGATCTGAGAAATTACACTCACCCAAAGCAAAAAGTCCTGGTACATTGGTCTCCAAGTTATAATCTACCCATACGCCACCCATCGTGTAGTGGACAGCTGGATATATTTTCATTGGCTCTTTGTATGGATTTTCACCAGTGATCTTTTCGTACATTTCGAATAGGTTACCATATTTGGCAGACACTACTTCTTCTCCCAATGCAACAATCTGTGCATCAGAAAGTCCAGTCATACCTTTTTTATTAGCTTCTGTCTTACCATATCTGTACATGGCATCCGAAAAATCAAGGAATACCGCTAATCCCGTAGGACTCACGCCGTGACCTTTATCACATTCTACCTTAGCTGCTCTCGAAGCCACGTCACGTGGTACAAGGTTTCCAAAAGCAGGATATCTTCGCTCTAAGAAATAATCTCTATCTTCTTCTTTTATATTGACACCTTTCAGTTTTCCTTGTTGGATAGCTTGGGCATCTTCTTTTTTCTTTGGCACCCATACACGACCGTCATTACGAAGCGATTCAGACATAAGGGTTAGCTTTGACTGATATTCACCAGAAACAGGTATACATGTAGGGTGGATTTGCGTAAAACAAGGATTGGCCATAAGAGCACCTTTTTTTACAGACTTCCAAGCAGCAGTGACATTACACATCATCGCATTGGTTGACAAGTAGAATACATTTCCATATCCACCAGTAGCTAATACAACAGCATGAGCTGCATGTCTTTCTAATTCACCAGTCAATAAGTTTCTAGCAATTATACCACGTGCTTTACCATCTACTTTTACCAATTCTAGCATTTCATGTCGGTTGTACATTTGCACTGTTCCCAGCGCTATCTGACGTGAAAGTGATTGATAAGCTCCAATTAAAAGCTGCTGACCTGTTTGGCCTCTTGCATAGAAAGTACGAGATACTTGCACACCACCAAAAGATCTGTTTTCTAGTAATCCACCATACTCACGTGCGAATGGAACACCTTGTGCAACGCATTGATCTATGATATCTACACTACATTCTGCCAGCCTATGTACATTGGCTTCACGAGCTCTGTAGTCACCACCTTTGATGGTATCATAAAATAATCTATAAACACTATCGCCATCATTGGCATAATTTTTTGCAGCATTGATACCACCTTGGGCAGCGATACTGTGCGCTCGACGCGGACTATCATGGAAGGTAAAACACTTTACAGAATATCCTAGTTCACCTAATGAAGATGCGGCTGCAGCACCTGCAAGACCTGTACCTACGACGATTACTTCTAATTTTCTTTTATTATTAGGAGCCACAATAGGCATGGTGGATTTATATTTTGTCCACTTTTCTGCCAATGCTCCTGAAGGTATTTTTGAATTTAAACTCATTTTATTTGTTTTTAAAACCCAACAATTTGATTAAAAAAGGATTTTATACTTTACGTATGATTACATCGTTTTGAATAAGAAATACCATATGGGAATGATAGCAAATCCCAATGGAATCAAGATAGCATAAGCTTTACCTACAGACTTGATAAGTGGCGTATATTTCTTGTGATTGAGTCCCAAAGTCTGAAATGCGCTCTGAAATCCATGCCATAAGTGAAATGATAAGACCATCATACCTATTAGATACACAATAACTATCCATAACTGACTAAAAGCAGTGGAAACTCTTGTATATAAATCTCTAACTTCAGGAAATCCTTCATAACTCTTCATACCTAACTCATCCGTAAACTTCATCTTAAACCAGAAATCTCCCATGTGAATCAGTATAAATGCTAAGATCAATGTGCCCAACAAAGCCATGTTTTTGGATGCCCAAGTGGTTTTGTTGCTGTTAGATACTGCATATTTTTGACCTTTTGCTCCTTTATTATAAAGGGCGATCGAAATGCCTACAAAAGCATGTAAAATGATAAAAAAGTAATTACCATAAGCAACAATTTTGATCAAAGGATTGTGCGTCATCATGTACGCGTAAGTATTGAAGGCTTCTCCTCCATCATCTTTTAGTAATTGGAGATTGCCTATGAGGTGCACGACAAGAAACAATATTAGGAAAAGTCCTGTAATACTCATCAATAGTTTTTTGCCAATACTGGAACTAAAAAAGGTAATTATCCACTTCATTTGGTCTATTTTGTTTGTATGCTGCAAAACTACAAATAGTAATTACAAATTTTCCTATCTGTTTTTGACTTTTTTTTATTTAGAATAATTCTACTCAAAAAATGTTTACTTATCATATTAGATTATATAAATTGTGCCATAATTTAATGTGAAGTAAATATGTTTGGAAGTAAAAAGGAAGAGTCACGACAAGTCAAATATCAATATCTTTGTGCCGCAAATAATATGGAATACCTTGGTGAAGATAGTTTCGGAGTAAAATCACTATTGAAATATTTTGAATTATTTAAGAGTAGACGTGGAAAAATAAGGAATCTAAGTCAACTAAAGTTATCAACAATGGAAGAAGAGATATATTTATTTGATTTTAAATACACAGTGAGTACGGGAAAAACTTACCATACTTTTGACCAAACTGTTTTTTTTGTTAATTCGAAAAATCTAGGATTACCTGAATTTAGAATGAAACCAGAAAGTATTGGGCACAAAATTGCTGCATATTTTGGATGGGAAGACATTGATTTTGAAGCCTATCCTTCTTTTTCAGAGAAATATCATCTTAGTGGAGAACACGAAGAGTTTATTAGACATACTTTTGATGATAAAATACTAAAATTTTTTAGTAAAACAAGTGGATGGACCATAGAAGCAGCCAATTATTATTTGATATTTTATGCGCATTCGTCTTTGGTCCCTGAGAATATTTTGCCAGATTTTTTTAGATTGGGAATGGGTGTATATGATTTGTTTAAAGATGAAGTAGAAAACAAAAAGTGAATCCTTGAAGTTTGTTTATTTTGCTTATTGTGGAAATCTAACTGATGTGTTTAATGATTTTGATTAGTTGATGCTATGATGATCGTCATCAATAAAATAGTGCTATAGTACCGTACTTTGCGTCCAGATTCAACAATAATATAAATATATGAGATTGCCCATTGTATATGCTTCACCAGAAGAAGCGCTTCAAATTATTAAAAGTGGAGACCGAGTTTTCATTCACGGAAGTGCCCAGACACCTACCAATATTTTACGCCATCTTTCATTACAATCAGATAGATTACGAGATGTAGAACTGGTTTTCATCAGTGTGTTAGGGGATTTGTACGTGGACCAGCCAGGTATGGAAGAATCTTTTAATATCAATGCACTTTTTGTCTCAGAACCCATTAGAAAAGATGTGGCAGAAGGCAGAGCGGACTATGTGCCAGTTTTCCTTAGTGAGATTCCAGAACTGTTCAAAAGAAATGTCTTGCCATTGGATGTCGCTATTGTGCAAGTATCACCACCTGACAAACATGGTTATTGCTCCATGGGTGTATCCGTGGACGTGGCAAGGTCAGCCGTAAATACAGCAAAAAAAGTCATCGCACAGGTCAATCCTAATGTGCCACGAACGCACGGAGACGGACTTATCCATACTAAGAGATTCAGTGCAATGGTGTATTGTGAAGAGCCATTAAAAGAAGTCATGTTTGGCGGGAAAGTAGGCGAGGATGAACTAAAGATTGGTGAGCATGTCGCTCAACTCATTGATGATAGAAGTACCTTGCAGATGGGCATTGGAGCAATACCAGATGCAGTGCTCAGATGTCTAGGAAATCACAAAGACCTAGGTGTACATACAGAAATGTTGTCTGACGGTATCATAGATTTATTTGACAGAGATATTGTTACCAATAAATATAAATCCATACACCCAAATAAGATCGTAACAGGTTTTGCATTAGGAAGTAGAAAACTTTATGATTATATAGATGATAATCCTGCTTTTACGTTTTTGGATATCGATTACGTCAATGATCCTCATGTTATAAGAAGAAATCCCAAAGTTGTTGCCATTAACAGTGCAATAGAGGTTGACCTTACAGGACAAATTTGTTCGGATTCTATAGGTACATTCCAGTTTAGTGGCGTAGGTGGACAAATGGATTTTTTAAGAGGTGCAGCATTAAGTGAAGGTGGAAAACCTATTATTGCCTTACCTTCAAGGACAAAAAAAGGAGAACCTAGAATTGTATCTTTCTTAAAACAAGGAGCAGGAGTAGTAGCT
>JBGSOH010000431.1:0-6375 GCA_041739205.1 Saprospiraceae bacterium | reverse complement strand
ATTTGAGTGGCTACTTGATGTTTTGTACGACCTAACTGAAATAAAAGACCTAAATTTAAGTTTACCACACTAAGGTTTAAGCTGTTACTGCTGCTTACTCTACTAGATTCGAAATATTCAGCATCATCTATTGCTCCGTTGTTATTGCCATCACTAGCGTCTCTGAATGATTTTTCGTAAGCAACTTCACTGAGGTAAGTGGTTGCAAAATAGTCTGCTCGTGCTTGGATACCTAGTTGACTAGTGAGTTTATAGATGAATTTCATACCTGATGACCAAGCAAACTGCCAATCATTGGATACACCACCAAATCTGTAAACTTCATAACTCTGATTAAAAAATGATTTTGTGAATAATAAATCAGGCACTTGAATTTGGCTGTAACCACCTCTGAGATAGACATCAAATTCAAATTTTTTGATGCCAATTTTGAAGATTGGTCCGAACATACCGAATTTAGTATTCCATTTATTGTCTTGCTTAGTTGAAGGTCTTTCTAAAAATTTGTGGTACATGTAGTCTGAAAATGATTTTTCGCTATTGTTGTCAAAAACACCAGCATTAAAGCCTAAACCAAATTTTCCGAAAAAGTAATCAAATCCACCACCAATAGATCTTCCCGTTCCAGAAAACATTTCTTGCGATCTGAATGCTCCCATTGGTTCAGAGATGCCACCATTAAGTTCTAACTGTAGAAATCTATTTTCTTGTGCGGTAACAACACCCACTGCCGCCAAACATAAAAAAGTAAATATAAAGAAAGTCTTTTTTGCCACTAATTTAGCATGGAATAGTAGACTGTTTGTTTTGTAATACATGGTTTATCTTTTATGATAAGATGATAAAAATCTAATATTTCATTTCCACCACCAATTATAACCATCATTTAATACTTATTAAAAAGGATATTACATTCGAACCTACTAAGATATAAGTAACTGAATATAAATACTTTAATAAAGTGAAAAGTATTAAATGATCGATTTTAACTGAATTGGGGTGGAAAATATGGGTTGTTCTATCAAATTCTCGCTACAAAAGTAATAATTAATTTTTAAATGAAAACATATTACATAAAAATAAAATTTTAAATAACTATCTTACAGTTACTTGAGTGTTACATGTTCTTATTTTATAATACCTAATTGGATGATTATACCTTTTGTGATACGATGTTTTTTTAGGTGAATTAGTAAGGTAAGTGGAATAGTTTCAAATAGAATTAGATACTACTAATTCAAATAAGGTCCAAGTGTATGAAGATTTTATGGGGAGATAAAAAACCTTAATTTAAGATGGTTTTTATACCAAACTGTAATGAAGATGTGTGTATTTTATCGTTTTTAGGACCTATGCCAGGTGTAAACAAATGTCTTTGATAAGATGGTTGGACATACAATGATGTATTGTGAAATATCTTTTTTTCTATACCGATCCCAAAACCTGCAGTTACAAAATAGTTATCTTTGAGTGCATCACCATTAAACAATCCTTCTGTAAATTCTTTTTCCTCCAGTCTTGGTCTGACAGGTGTGTATCTATCAGGTGATGGTCTACCTTCTACCAATACTGTAGGTTTGTCATATGCTGCATTTACGATAAAGTTCATTGCTGCTCCTACCATAATGTAACTGCCCCAACCTTTTTTATTTAAGAAGTGGTATTTTAAGTTTAGTGGTACACTAGCAATATCAAAAGCTATTTTATCTAAGCTAGTTTCAAAATATACATCACTACCTTTGCCAAAGGCTTCTTTGAATAATGCTGGTTGATATTCTCGTTTTGAGTAATCAAGTCCAGTTTCTACTTCTAATTTATCTGTTTGTGTAGATATACGAAGTCCATATGAATTATTTAAAGCTTCTTTGGTGTAAGAAGGTAAAGAATAAACTTTATCAAATGGTGTATTGATAAGGTTAATATCTGCTGAAGTAAATGCGGCTAAGGCTATAATTTGTCTGCTCTTATTTTTGCTGATCTGTAGTGGGAAAATAGAAGCCATTTCAGTATAAACAGGCTCAATCTCTACTGGAATCGGGGTGATGTTTAATAGTTCATTAGACACTATTGTCGTATTGGTTTCAGTAGGCAAAAAAGCAAGGTCTAGATTCTGAGTCACTTGTGCGCCAAAAGATGTTGCATTTGTAAGAATATCATTTTGTAAATCTGCAACTTGTCTATTGTTTTCTACATCCACAACAGCATCTGAAAGGCTTGAATGCGCCACATCTAAATCATAAATTGATGATGGCGAAGCTAATGTATTTACATGAATGATTGATTTACTTTGGGGTTTAGAAGGGGCAACATTACGTTCAGGTGTTTTTGTTAAGTTGGCAGCACTTGAGTTTGAATTTGTACTTGTTGATAATACAATATTTTGAGAAGCTTTATTGACACCACTTGCATACTGAATTTGTTTATCTTGGCTTTCTTTTTCTTTATTAGGGAATATATAGCCATTGAAATTTGTCAATGTAAAAATAATAAGGAAGACTGCCGCCAATTCCATTATTTTAGACAAATAAATAGTGTCTTTTCTATATTTAATGTTGTTTAATTTTTCTTTTAGTATATTCCATTGAGTATCTTTGCCTGCAAGGTGATTGGATGATAGTTTTTCTTTGACGGTACTGTCAAAGACTTTATCGTCCACGTCTTGGTGTAGATCAGCGTCAGCATTTAAAATTTTTTCAAACTGTGACCAAGTATCGTTACCCAAAGGGGTAGATACTGATTCGAGTTTATCTTTAATAATATCGTCAAATTGATCCTTGTTCATCTTACGTTTTCGTCGTCACCCAATAAAATATTTTTTAGTTTGGTTCTTGCTTTCACAAGATTTGACCTACATGTACTTTCTGTGATATGCATCATTTCCCCTATTTCTTTATGGGAGTACCCTTCTATGACATATAAGTTAAATACAGAACGATAGGAATATGATAATTGCTGCAAGGCTTTTAATATTTCTTCACTACTCATATTGGAGATGGCATCAGGTTCATTGGTACTCACATTGTATGCTAACTCCAAATCTTCTTCTTTTCTTCGGACTTCTTTTCGATAATAATCTATGGCTGTGTTGATTATGATCCTTTTTATCCAAGCTTGTAGTGATGTACCTATATGGTACTTGTACATGTGTTTAAATACTTTAATAAAACCTTCATGTAATATATCTAGAGCGTCATCGTTACAGTTAGCATATCTTAATGCTAGTGTCATCATGGTAGAATAATTGTCTTCATACAATTTTTTCTGAGCCCACCGCTCATTATTGATGCAGGCCTCTATAAAGGTTGTTTCGTCAAAATTTTGTTGTAATACTATATCCATACGATAAAGGTATAATTTTGTTTCCGAACCGACGAAATATTTTTAAATAAAAAATACATTAAGTCGTCAAAATCGTTTTTTTTAACACTTTTTTAGTAAATCTGGGATAAATTCAAAGTAAAAGAAGGTAATTTGGCTAGATAGGAAAGAATGTTTTTATGTATGAAGTTTGAGTCAGGAGAATACTTAAATGTTTATGTCTGAAATTTGAAATGATATGCTGCTATCTTAGATCATGATTGTTTTATGTCAAACTGCTCTGATTTCGTTTTATCATCTACAGATTCAAGCATTTCCACCTTAATTTCTATGGTGTCCTTTTTTTTGTTTGCTGGTGGAATAGGAACTCCTCCTCCTAGTCCAATGCCGACGGATGCTAAAACTATTAAAAGAATAAACCCTAATAGTCTCAATGTTTTTTTGAAACGTTTCATAAATATTTAATGAGTTGTATTATTGTTGTAAGGCAACAAAACAAAATTTGTAAAAAAAAAATATAACTAATGATTTGGCAAATTGGATAAGAACTATCCTAGAAAAGGAACAAAAACACCCTCGTCAGAACTTTGTGGAAAAGTCTTTGAATGAAAAAAAAAGATGGCATTATTATGGGCATAATTATGCTTTGAATTAGTCTTTAGTTTCTCGAGCGTAGTAATATTGTCAAAATAGAATGTATTAATCCAACTTATGTTTGGGTATTTGATTAAATTATGAAAGCTGCTGAGTTCTAATGCTTTTTTATATGAAATAAGCTGATAACCAGATTTTTGTTTAGATGAATGTAGAAGTTCAGTCTGTGTTTTTTGTCTCAATTGTGATTGATAATCATTAACATTACCTGACAAATTAAAGATGCTAAAAAGCAAGGTTACTAACAGCAACCATTTATTCAGCTTAATATGGTGGTATGTATTGATATTTATCATTTCGTGGACAAAGGTAGGTAATAAACTTGAAAAACCATTAAAATACTTATGAGGGTTAACTAGCTTTGTAACTAATCTTGTAGAAACCAAATCTTCATCAAAACACAGATTATAGTTCAGTAGTTTTTTTCTTATCCGCTTCGTCCAATTCTTTTAATAGATTTCTTCCACTAAGTTTGTCCTTTGCTTGTGCCACTTTGTCTGGAAACATAACAACGTCCGTGTACCTATCAAGTGCTGGATTGTAAACTACACCTTCATTTCGATTTTTAACCTTTATTTTTGAATCCATTATTTTTAACTTTTTCTTATTATTAAAGAATTATAATTCACACCTTTACTAAAACGCTCAGCTACACCATCAAGTTCCCCATATACTGCAAATTCTTTGGGAATAAAATTAATAAATTTTGAAATTCCCATTTGGTATAGCCTCGTTCGGTTTTTCGTTAACCCAACAAAATATACGATTGCATTTGGGTACTCCTGAAAGAAATCAACTAATGTATATGCAACTGTAGCTAATACTTTTTCAGTATCTCCGTTATTTGAAATTGTGTCAAAATCTATTTCTCCTTTAGCTGTTTTGTCGCCAAATCCAAGGTTGAATACAAGTGGTTTTTCATATAGCAAATCATATTTGACAAGTTTGACAATACTTCCTTGATTCCCTTTACTCACAAACTCAAAATATACTGAGTTAACATTGTTTTCAATCTGGTATCTTTCTATATCCATTTTTTATTGTGTTAGAATTTTTCGTTTTGTTTCCAAAATACAATAGAAATACCTACTCCAATACCCTCTTCAGCCGATTGATCCACTTCGTAGTAACTGGTAGTTTTGGAGTTGTTAATGCACCTTCATACTTTTGACCTGTTTTTAAAAATAGGGTCGTAAATGTCCTTGAAGTAATTCCCCATTTGAATAAAAAAGTCTTTCTCCCCAAGTTTTTTCGTACTCTTTTTGTAGACCTCGATCCAAAATGATACACCAAGCTATCGCCTATCCCCTTGAAGTGACGTACACCTGCTTTGTATAGCTTCATAGATAGATCAGGGTCAGAATACATTCCTGGACTAAACTCAATGCTGAATCCACCTACTAGATCCCACATATCTACATGTATCACATTGGGTGGCCAAGTGCTGCCGCTCCAATCATCTCTGTACAAAGCTGTATAATTTTCGAGTAGTTCAGTTTCTTTAAAACTTTCGATATCTCTGCCATAATCTTTGACGACAGTACATTTATTTCCATTGGTAGTCGGCTCTATCATGGTGGATGACAGCATAAACATCTTCGTACCCAAACCTTGGATATTGGTCCACATTTTGCCATCCCAGTCAGGTAAGACATACATATCGTCATTGATATAAATGATATAATCTGACATGACTAATGATCTTGCTGCATTCAATCCGTAGCAGATGCCTACATTTTGCTGGGCATGGACAAAGTCAAAATCAGTTTCGTCATGAAGCCATTCCAATGTACCATCTTTACCTTCATTGACGATGACAATGATCTGGATGGGTAGGGTAGAGTGGCTCTGTATACTTCTGATGCAAAGCTGGAGATAGGGAAGATTATTCCATGTAGGGATCAGAACACTAAACCTAACATCGAATGGTGGTCTTGATCTTTGATATTTAGTGATCTGATCTAACATGGATGACTTATAACGCTTGGATGATATCGTATTGTGTCAGTACTATCAAATCTCCTGAACGATCTTCAGCTATCACAGCTGGAGTGTTTTTAGAGATATATTTATTCAGATCTTTTACTGGAAGATCGATGGATACTTTAGGAAAAGGCGCTGCCATGATTTCTGATACATGTTTTTCGCTGTTGTGCAATGGATTGGTCAGTATAAATTCCAAAATATTGCTTTCTGTCACCGAACCTACGATGACTTCATCTTTGGTAACTGGTAGTTGAGAGATGTCTAGGTCTTTCATCATGTGGAGCACATGTTTTACGCTGTCTGTTGACGTTACTGCGATGAATTTTTTATCTCTTTTATTCAAAATGAGATCTCTTACTTTCAGTTCTGTATCTAAGAATCCACGCTCACGCATCCAGTCATCATTGTACAGTTTAC
>JBGSOH010000405.1:0-3186 GCA_041739205.1 Saprospiraceae bacterium | reverse complement strand
CCACCAAGTACACCCTATTTGCCAGTATCTCAAGATCGTATCTGAAACAAAACAAACCCCAGCAAGCGCTCATTACACTCAATCAAATAGAACCAATATTAGAATCATCAGACCTGTCTCCACAACGAATAGATTTTTCAGAGTTAAAGGCCACAGTGTTGACTTCTCTCGACAGACATGCAGAAGCCAATATTTACCTTAAAAAGTATATCAGAGAGTCAAATGAAAAATCCAAACAACAAAGTGATGAATTACTCAAAGAGATGGAAACTAAATATCTCAGCATTGAAAAAGATAACGAGATTTCGTTGTTAAACTCAAATAATGAAATTCAAAACTTGCAAATTGAAAAAAAGAATAAACAGTTAATTTATTCGGGTATAGGTTTGTTTTTGGCAATACTTGCTTTGTATGGTTTTTATTTGGCTTACCGCACAAAAATCAAAGCCAACAAATCGTTACAAACAAAGAATATTCAACTACAAGAAGCCCTAGAAAGCAATAAAATGTTGGTCAAGGAAATCCATCATCGGGTAAAAAACAACTTACAGGTCGTTTCGTCTTTATTGAACCTTCAGAGTCGATTTGAACAAGATGATAGCGTCATAAAAGCGATTAATACAGGTAAATATCGTGTACAATCGATGTCGTTATTGCACCAAAGTTTATACCTAAATGAAGATCTAAATAGCATTAATATTAAAAAATATTTTGAAGAACTTGCCATGAGTTTGGTCAAAGGGTTTCCACTTTTTGGTAAAGAAGTAAACCTTATACTCGATATAGAAGATTTGCAACTTGATGTAGATGTTGTAGTACCTATGGGACTGATTGCAAATGAACTGATCACCAATTCACTAAAATATGCCTACGATAATACGGAGCATTGTGAGCTGTATTTTAGCATCAAAGAGTCTGATAATGTCGTAAGACTGATTGTAAAAGATAACGGGATAGGAATAGGTTTTACAGAGCTTCCAGAAAGATCTACTTCTATGGGTATGCAATTGATAAAGTCGTTTGCCAATAAGATAAAATCAAAAATTGAAATAGATAATTTCAGTGGTACAGAATTTAAGTTTACATTTGTAATACCCACTGTTAAGTCTAATCTTAAAGTAATCAAAAATGTCGCAAGCTAAAATATTGATCGTAGAAGATGAAGTTTCGATTGCGTGCGACATTGCATTCAATCTAGAAGCTCATGGCTACCACATCGTAGGTATTTGCCATACAGCAGAAGATGGTTTGGCACTGTTGAAGTCCAAAAACATAGATTTGGTCATGCTAGACATCAATTTAAATGGAGAAATGTCAGGTCTAGACCTTGCTGCAAAGATAGATAGAGAGTTCGGTATTCCTTTTATTTTTGTCACTTCCTACGCTGATGACGATACGATAAATAGTGCTGCTCACACATTTCCAGCTAGCTACTTGGTAAAACCATTTAAGGAAGATGATTTGGCTCCGGCGGTAAAGATGGCATTGGTAAGAAAAGAAGGAAATCGGATGCAAAGATTACCTGCAATTGCATTGATCAATCAAAATTTACTGTCCAAGATCACACAATCAGAGTATGCTGTTCTTTCAGAATTGTGGCACGGCAAAAGCAATATGGAGATATCAAAAGATATTTTTCTCTCGGTGAATACTGTCAAAACGCATATTCAAAACATCTACAGCAAATTAGAAGTTCACAGCAAGCCAGAGCTGATACGATTTTTAAGGGAACTTAAATAGAGCATAATTTAATATATATTTAGCTTTTATCGACGAAACATTTGGGTTTGATTTAATAATTTAGGTGCTTAGTTTCTGATAGAGAGAATTGGATTTGAGTTGGCTTCATATGTTCTGTTATATAAAGTGCACCATGATTTCAAATTTTGTACATCCCAAAAACAAAAAAACCACGAGTCAAACTCATGGTCTTTTATTTTAGTATTAAAAAAAGGGTTGTAAGCGTACCTCTACTTTTTTGTAATGGAACCAATAATCTTGGCGGTATGTTCTGAATGATTATTGACTCTAAACCATTTTCCACCTTTTTGCTTGAACCAAACTCCAGACTTTGCCTGGTAGATTTTATAAAATTCAGCAATGGCTTCTCTATCTTCTTGAGGCAAATCATCTGAGCTGTAAGATTGTTTTTTAGGCTTCTTTTTCTTCTTCTTATCTTTACCGTCATCACCTCCACCATCACCAGGTGTTTCTGGAGTGCCGTCGCCTGGATTAGCGTCACCTGGATTTTTTGGTGTTGGTTCAGGATTTTCCTTTCTGTCTGCATCTTCTAATAATTCCCTACAAATGTCTGGGAAATTTGCACAATCTACTTCTGTAGTAGTTTCCCCATTTGAATTTGTAGTACTCACTGTACCATTACGTCCATATGAAGAGTGATAGGTTGTTCCATCACCATAGTGTGTGCTGCCATCAGATGGATTAAATATTTGGCCAGATAGATCCAAAATAGAGAAACTATTGGCAAGTGTTACAAGGATTATTGACTTTACGTTCATGATTTTGTATTTAATTGTTTTTATATATAAGTGATTCTAAATGTCCGTTGAAGTCAACAATGTCTAACCACTTTCCATTTTTAAAATTTGCCATTCCCGTTTTGCTCGATTTTTTAAATTCGGCAATTCTTTCATCACTAACAGGAGGAGGATTACCATAAATCAAAGATTGTTTTTTAGGCTTTTTCTTCTTATCTTTCTTTTTACCATCTCCATCACCTGGTGATTTTCCAGGTGCATCGGGATTAGGATGCTTTTCTCTTATATCGCCACATAATTTCGGATGTCTTTCGCAATCAATTACTGAAATATCATCTAAATCTTCGTCATCAGTCCAGATAATAATGATATCGCCACGATCACCTATAGTAGTATTTCCCGGCCCTGGATAGTTTGGGCTTTGCCCATGTAGAACATACTGAAAGCACATAAATAACACAAAGCATTTAACGATTCCAGATTTAAAAATTTGATTTTTCATGATTTTTTTTTAATTTAATATTTATTATAAAATTAGGTATTACTCGTATTTTTATTTCTACTTACATATAAATGTTGCACTTTTTAATTTCCTACTGAATTTACAGAAACTTTTACGTTTTGATGGTTTTCCGTTTTGTTTGTGACAACGAATTTGTAGTTACCTTTTATGTTTTTTGTATCAAAC
>JBGSOH010000354.1:0-4377 GCA_041739205.1 Saprospiraceae bacterium | reverse complement strand
AAAATCAATCATAACTCTGAATTTATTACCGGTAAATTAGTTGTTCTTTAAATTAACAAAGCACCAAATAAATATCTATTTGGTGCTTTGCTATTCAGCTTTAATTTGATGAGCATAATCAAACAAGTTCAATATCTAAGTGATGCTAAATAATTCTGCTTTGTTAAATTTGAATCATCCGTCATTACTAAGCTTGAAAAGGCTCTAACATGAGTACCCTACGGTAAAAATTAATAAAAAATACATATTTCCTTAATAAGTAGGGTTTGTTGAAAAGGTCAGATGTGTTTAAGATTTGAAGTTTCCAGCCGCTGTTAAGAATCCCGTAAAAATTCGAGATACCCCGATATTAATTTTTGCGAGCCAGACTAAAGTATCGATATTTGTAAGTCAATTCAGTAAAGTGGTGGTCCGCCCACATTGAAGCCTTTGTCTCCTATTGGATGATTTAAAGCCATTTACTTTATTAGTATGTCCCAAAGCCATGCTATCGATGTAAGCTTGATTTCTCCCCAATCGAATGACTAAAAGGCATCTCCATCGGTAATATGGCTCAAAGACATGCTACCAATATTAGTCATGGCTTTACGTCTTCGACTCTTCGTGGCTATCCCCAAAAAAACTTGGCGTCATCGAGCCTTAGTGGCAATAATCTTTTTCAAAAAAAACTACAAAACCTGACTATTCTCTGAGTAATATAGCATATCTTTAAATTTGGTTTATGCTGTTGTACGCTACCAAGGCATCCCACCTCTATGCTACCTTTGAAAGTCCCAAAAAGCTAATAAAACTAGCATTATTCATCAAAATCACCCTAGGATTTACCCGATTTTAGCCCGACCACGCTCCCACTACACTCCAGACAAACTTCCTCTATATACTATGTATGATACGGCGTCCATTCAATCTCCCTTCAATAAGTTTTTTAAAGTGATACTGACCTAATCTAGTAGATATCGTGCATTAATCAAAAGTAATGCCAACAAATTGATGCCTTACACACAAACATATTTGAAGTATTTTATGCGCGAAAACTTTATCGTTACTCTTGATTTTGGTAATTTTACCCCATACTTTGCTTAGTCAGTCTTTCTAATAATCATTTCATTAATAAGTAGTCCCATTAATTTGTAATATAGTATATTCTTATGCCCACAACCATAGAAACAGAAAGGCTCCACATGCGACCATTAAATATAAATGATGTAGATTCCCTTTATAAATTGGATTCAGATCCACTCGTCATGAAATATTTAGGAAATCGACCTGTCAAAAACATTGATGAAGTTAATTTTTATCTCAAAAACATCCTAAAACAATATGAACTATATGGCATAGGTAGATGGGCTGTCATGGAGAAATCTACAGGAGAAATGATCGGTTGGGCAGGTTTAAAGTTTATGAATGAAGTGACCAACGGGCATGTAGACTTTTATGATATAGGCTATCGCTTCCGTCCAGAATTTTGGGGCAAAGGCTATGCTACTGAAGCTACCAATGCTTGGATAGAGTATGCCAAAAATCAGCTTAACGTCCATACTTTATATGCATCCGCACACACTGAAAATATTGCTTCACAAAATGTGTTGAAAAAATGTGGTTTCATTCAAAAAAGTGAATATCAATTCGAAATGTATGGAGAAAACCTGGCTTGCTATTGGTTGGAGCTGGAGATGGTGTAAGGGAATACACGATAAATTGGATAAATCAGAAGCGTGCTTGAATCCATTAGAATCCTGTAAGAAATAGTAAAGTAAACAAAGCGGAAGAAGTATCATTAAGGCGGTGCTATATATTTTTTGGTCAAGGAAACTTTGTAAAAATTGAACTGTTATCATTAGAACATGAAATTGGGTTTATTGATAGTTTGTAGAATTTCAAATTCGCAAAATATAAGATCGAAGTTTCAAACTGCGACTATCGGGGTTAAATCATCTGTTCATACAAGCTGTAAACCGCATTTAGGCGGTGCTGCATTGGCGGAGAAAGGTTTAATCGGTCATTTTCCATCACCAGATTTATTGAAATTAATAAAGTGCGAATAAGAAACATGGATCAAAATATTCTAAATAAATACTTCAACTTGCTTTGCGATAATGATTTCTTAGAAGAGTTTGAAATATTTCAAACAAAATACAATTTAGCTCTGCCACTTGAATATATTTTCGTTTTGTCTCGAATTTGTAATAATTCTGAATATAACTTGAACTTCTTCATAGATTATAAAACTCATTACAGAGAAACACATTTCTATAAAATTTCTAGCATGTATAACTTTAAAAATATGGTAGAAAATTATGAAATTTTCCTTGATAATGAAATTGAAGCTAAAAAATGGACTTCTGGATTTTCAGGTTATAATGCAAAATGTCTTATACCAATTGCAAATTTATTAAGTATGTCAGAATTGGAAGGAATGTTTATAGACTGTAGCAACGATCTAACAAATGGAAGTATATTTGTGATTGATAGAAACATTATGAATAACTTAAATGGAGAAGGTTGTCCAATAAAAGTTAAAATAGCAGACTCTATAAGTCACTTACTTGAAATAGTTGAAAGTCAAAAAGGGCTAATTCCTGATGAATTTTTATAAACTACCCCCATTTTAGCGCAAGTTTGTAACTTGTGCTTGCTTTTTACCTGCTCTCTTTTACTGAATATACATAACATTTCCCTGCTATTCGCAAATTTTAACTACGAATAGCAGGGAAATATAGATTATTCTTATTCCTTCACAACAGACTCCTTCCCGACGATATTACCATCCTTATCAATGATTGTCATGATATAGTGACCAGCAGTAAGTGATGGCACATTAGCCCTACCATTAGTCAATGATGTTTTCAGCATTTCTTGTCCTAATGTATTGTAAATAGCAATGGTGTACCCATCACCTTCTAAACCTTTAATGTTGATTTCAGTGGAGATAGGATTTGGATATACATGATAGTCTTTGATTTCTATTTCTTTCAATCCTGATGGCAATTGAGTAATTATATTTTGATACCACCACAAAGCCCCATTAGATGTAACCACGTCTACTGCGCCATCATTATTCAAATCTACTGAAGTAATATCGAAAGCACCTGTCAAACCATTCAACACCCTTTGCTCATAACTATAATCTACCAATGATGTATTCTTATACCATTGAAACTCTTTGTTTGTTCCTAATACAATATCCGGATTACCTTCACCTGTATAGTCAGCTACAGAAGCGCCAGTAAAGTAAAAATCACTAGGAGTGTCTAGTTCCTTTTTATCAAAAGTCAATGTTCCTTTATTTTCCCAAATCCACACGCCATCTAGTGAGGTCGCTAAAATATCTATTTTACCATCTTTATTCACATCCGCAGCAAGAATACTAGTCAAATAAGGGAAACTATTTTTATGGATATCTTTTTTTACGAAGTTACCATTGCCATTATTTTGAAATATCACAACTTGTTCATCAAAAAATTCATCTAATCCTACTAAAACATCAACATCACCATCACTATCAAAATCTGCTATATCAAGACCGTTTAGACGCTTAGTTGTAGTGAATATTGTCTTTGAAGTAAATGTGAGATCCCCATTATTGGTGTACACATTTATAATTTTTGAAGCATAATTGATTCCGACAATATCAATATCACCATCTTTATCAATATCTGAAACTTTAAATATTGGTGTACCACCTACTCCCAGACTCTTAGAAGTAAAAACAGCTGTACCGTCATTAATCAAAGCAGTCAGCGCTAAATCAGTACCACTAGCATAAATGATATCTTCATCACCATCACCATCAAAATCACCAGCAGCCGGACCTCCTATAAAAGGTGTATTTTGCAGCAGTAAACTAAAGCTAAAGCTAATAGGATTTTCCTTTTTATTAGTACAAAGATAAATATTTGCCTTTTGTCCTGACCTATAGCTAATGCCGATAATGTCCATATACCCATCACCATTAAAATCACCGGTAGCAAATGACCCAATTTCATTATCATTGTCTCTGTAGGCATTAAAATCTTGACCAAAACAATTAAACGCTATGAAACCTAATAGGACTGTTAAAAACTTTTTCATGTAGAGATATTTATAAATGTTAATAATTTTATACAGGCTCAAAAGTAATATTATTTTGATAATACTATTGCATTAGCACAATAATTATTATTACCACAGTTCGCTCTTTTAAGTAATTTGTGCTTTAACTGCAATCCTTCCTGCTTTCGACCATTAAGCTGAGAGCAGCGGAGACTGATGAGCGAGAACCTATTCGTTTTCATATAGCAAGTATAATTTTGCCCTTGTATCAATACTTTCATGTCTCGTTTCAATTCAAAAATATAAACCGACATTTAAAACTTTGAAAGTTTCCAATGGTCTTAT
>JBGSOH010000186.1:0-3641 GCA_041739205.1 Saprospiraceae bacterium | reverse complement strand
ATAGTCCTCAACAAATATGACGCTGAAGCTGTAACTTTTAGACCAACCATTTATGAAGTCCTTGCAGACAGAGCATTTACTTTCTTTAATAATTATGACAGTTATTCAAATGAAAATAGTCAAAGTTTTCAAGTAAGTGAGTCTTGGTATTTTGGAGATATAGAAACATTTTCGAAAAAAGATATCATCACAACTGACAAATCTTCTGCCAAATACAAAATGCTAGAATTATACCAAGACATATTGCTGACTCAGATAGAAAATAAAAATAAACTTGCTGCGGCAGATTACGATCTTAAAAGATTGGCATACGTTTACAGCCAATCAACCTTAGAAAACAAACAAGAGCTTTACAAAAAATCTCTAGAAAATCTAGCAGAAACACATGTAGATATTGACTTCTACACTGAAATAATTGCAGTTCTAGCCAACCAACTGAGAAGTGAAACAGATGATAGCCTCTCTAATGTAAAAACCATAGCACTTTGTGAAGCAGCCATCAAAAAATATCCAAATTCTGTGGGTGCGGCCAAATGTCAAAACATCATTAATGATATCAAAAAACCATCTATACAACTATTTGCAGAGCAAGTCTATCCGGCTAAAAATCACATCTTGCTTGCTATAGATTATAACAATTTATCTAATACAACGCTCGAAACTGTAAAATTGGATAAGGATTTTTTTGAATTTAACCAAAGAAGAAATCAAGACGAAATAGTCAATTATCTTAAAAATGCTAAAAAAGTAACCACACAAAACTATGCTTTAAAAGCTAGTCCATCGTTAAAATCGCAACGAATGGAACTAAGCCACACCAATCTTCCATACGGTTCTTATGCTGCAATAGTGAGAAGTACAGACAAAAACAAGGAAGTGTTTCAATATGTAGTCTTTCATGTGTCTGACCTTGCTTATACTAGTTATATGTCAAATGAAGCACGCACTTTCATCGTCAGTGATCGTACATCGGGTAAAGCCATAAAAGGTGCGCATGTGACACTTTATTACCAACAATATAATCCTTCTAGTCGTAAAAATGAAAACATTAAATCAGAAAAATATACGACTGACAGTGATGGAAAAGTCAAAGTAAATGGATTGACAGATAAAAATACCAAGGTAGTTATTGAATACAAAAAAGACATCCTTGACCTTAACCAGTATCATTATAACTATAATAGATATACTCCAGAACCATATAAATTTGCAGAAATATTTACAGATAGAGCGATTTATAGACCTGGACAAACAGTATTTTTTAAGGCTATTTTACTTGAAAATGATCAAAATCAAGTGCCATCTATTTTACCCAATAAAAATGTAGAAGTTAACTTTAAGGATGCCAATTATCAAGAAATTTCAAGTTTATCTCTCAAATCTAATGAATTTGGTAGTGTCAACGGAAGCTTTACGATTCCACTCGGCAAATTGAATGGAAATTTCACCATTGAAGTTGGTTCTAATATTGGTATAAATGGTCAGAAAAGCATCCAAGTAGAAGAATACAAACGACCAACATTCGAAGTAAAAGCTGATGCTATCATAGGTGAATACAAAGTCAATGACAATATAAAAGTCACAGGCTCTGCATTAACTCTAGCAGGAACAAATGTAGATGGCGCCATAGTAAAATACAAAGTTGTAAGATCAGCAAGATTCCCTGGTTGGGGCTGGTATTGGAGAATGCCTTACCAAAGTGCAGAGTTTATTGTGGCAGAAGGTGAAACCACTACAGATGGAGAAGGAAAATATGCTTTCGAATTTCAAGCAATTCCTGATCTAAAAATAGCCAAAAAAGATCAGCCTGTTTTCAATTACAATATACAAGTTGACGTGGTGGACCAACTTGGAGAAACTAGGTCAACATCAGCATCAGCTTCGGTGGGCTACACTGCCTTTTCATTGTCATCTAATGTGCAAAAAGAAATAGACCTTGCAGATATCAAACCACTAAAAATCACTGCCACAAGTACAAATGGCCAAACCTTACAAACAAAAGGTAATGTAAAAATTTTCCAACTCCAAGAGCCAAAATCAGTACAAATCAGTAAATATTGGGACGGTAAAATCGATATTCCTTTGCCTAGGTCTATATCTGACAAATATTTTCCACAATATCCTGTCCTTGCAGATCGAGATTTTACGTCTTGGTCTGTAGCTAAACAAGTATTTTCTGGGGAATTTAATACCAACGATTCTATCCAAATCAAATCTGCCATAAAAGCTGGCGTTTATAAAGTCGAGTTTGAAGCCATTGACAAATATGGTGAAAAAGTCAGTTCTGAAAACTATATGGTCGTCACTGACTTTGGCAAAGGCGTCTATCCTACATCTGATTTCCTATTCACGAAAGTAAATAATAAAGTGCTTGAACCTGGTGCTAATTTTGACCTTACCTTTGGTACCAACGAAAAGTCACTGACTGTCCATACAATCATAGAAAAAGATGGTCGTATCTTATTGGAAAAATCTCAGGAAGTAAATAAAAAAGGAATGATCACATTGCCGATCACAGAAAACCATCGTGGTGGAATCAATGTAAAAACCACGTATATTATACAGAACCGTACATTCCAAAACGATTATCACATAGATGTGCCGTGGAGCAACAAACAGCTTCAGATTACCTACGAAACATTCAGAGATAAGACATTGCCTGGTGCAAAAGAAGAATACCGTATCAAAATAAAAGGGTTAAAACAAGATAAGGTAGCCGCTGAAATGGTAGCAGCCATGTATGATGCTTCTCTTGACCAATTTGTCACTAATAGCTGGAGAACTAATTTTTATCCAAATTCTTATGCGCAGTTAAATGTAGAAGTCCCAGGTTTTAACCTTGTCCAAGGTCAATACTATTACTATGGAAATGGAAATATGGTGAATGTAAAACACTTATTATATCCATCACTTTTCCCATTGATCGATAATTATGGCTATTATGGTGGTGGACGAGGAGAAGTCATGATAAGAAGTTCGAGGAGTGAAGGAATGCCTGCACCCGCATCAATGATGAAATTAGATGAAGTAGAAGTAAAAGAATATAAAGTTCCACTCATTGAAATGGACAATCAAGTCAAAACAGTAGAAAAAAAGCCAATTGCAGACATTTCCCCAAGGAAGAATCTCAAAGAAACCGTCTTCTTTTTTCCTGAATTAAAAACAGATGCAGAAGGTAACATCATCCTGGCATTTACCATTAATGAAGCACTCACGAAATGGAAACTGATGAGTTTTGCTCATACCAAAGATCTGATGACGGGATATGATGAACGATTTGTTCAGACACAAAAAAATCTGATGGTCTTCCCGAATGCGCCAAGATTTGTAAGAGATGGAGACGTCATTTCATTATCTGCCAAAGTAAGCAATCTGTCAGAAACATCCTTGACAGGTCAGGCCAGATTACAATTATTTGATGCCATCACCATGACAGACATTACTAATGAGCTAGTCAAATCAGAATCAAATGTAAGCTTTGATATTGAGAAAAGTAGATCTCAAGGTCTTGCGTGGGACTTGGTCATTCCTAACACAAAATACCAAGCCATTACCTATAGAATCACTGCTCAAGCAGGCGACCATACAGATGGCGAAGAGAATACCATTCCTGTTGTGACAAATAGTATGCTCGTGACCGA
>JBGSOH010000308.1:0-7521 GCA_041739205.1 Saprospiraceae bacterium | reverse complement strand
CTTTGATCTGTTTTTCTGACAACCCTATCAAAATAATTTGATGGTCTTCTTCTACCATAGATGCTAAAGATACAAAATCTTTTAACCCTTTTAAGTCACTCCAAGGACTTGCTACGCCTAATATCACCTTTTTTCCATGGAGTTGATGTTTTTCTACTAAAACAGATGGATCTGTATATTGAAACTTGGTGGTATCTATACCATTATGAATCGGATAGATTTTTTGAGATTTTAAAAATGAATGAGATAACTCATGTGCTAACCAATCTGAAACGGGTACCAATGTAAGATCATCTAACGAGTTAAATAATTCCTTTTTGATGATATAGTTTTCTTTTGAATTGTCATACACTAAGCTTTGTGGATAATAGCTGGTCAGAGGACACTTATAACATTGTGTTTTCCATTTTTCACAATCGAACCTTGTATAATAACAGCAGTGCCCTGTATACGCCCAACAATCGTGTAAGGTCCAAACAACTGGTTTTTTTGATTTTACTAAGTACTCAAATAGGATTTCCATATTGATATAATACCCATGTATGTTATGCAAATGGATAATATCAGGGTCTAAAATTTCAATTTCTTCAATAAATTTTTTCGTTCCTTTTACGGAACCAAAACCATGTTTATCAAATATTCTAGTTAGCAATAAATGTTGAACTTGTTCAAATTTACTACCAATTCTTATCTTTTTTGATTTACTCGGTGCCTCATACCTTCCAAAAGCTATAGTGCTTTCGCCATTATTTTGTAAAATTTTTTGACCTATTTGCTCTGCAATCCTTCCTGTACTACCTACGTTTACAGATACATCTATTTGCAATACCTTCATAATCTACTATTTTTTATTTTGCAGACCTTGGAGGATAAACTCCAGATATCTGTCTGCAATTTTATTAAGGGCTAATTCCTGCCTAACTTTAAAAGCATTCCTTGCCAAATTATTTCTTAATGCTGAATTTTGGATTAATTCTCCCATTAATTGTGTTAGTTTATTTTCATTACCAGGTTCAAAAAGAAATCCATTGTCACCATGTTGAATGATGTCACTTGGTCCTGCTACACAATCACTACTAATGCACGCTAATGGGACAGACATCGCTTCTATAAGCGCATTTGGAAAACCTTCATACAATGAAGGAAGTACAAAAATTTCGGATTGACCTAGTATGGTATTAAAGTTTTTAAGATGACCATAAAAATGTACTCGATCAGAAATCTTAAGTTCTGAAACTAAGATTTCTAGATTTGCCCTCTCCCTTCCATCCCCTACGATGTGTAGTGACCAATCGGTGACTTCCAATGCTGCAAATGCTCTTATTAATACCGCCTGACCTTTTTCTCTAGACAACCTGCCGACGGTTACTATTTGATTTTTTTTGATGGATGTATCTGAGTCTATGACATTTAAAGCATTGGAGATGACTATGATATTTTTTGCTCCTGTCTTTTGAAATAAAATTTTTTCAGCGGTAGATGTCTGCGCTATAATGCCCGCCGCAAATCTATACATGATTTTTCTTGCCGATTCCAAAAGAAAACCCAGATTTAGTAAGGGGCCCATACGGTCGGAAACAAAAACTGAAATACCCAAAAATCTAGTCGCTATGATGACATAAGCATTAAACCATTCACCAAAACTGAGGACGGTGTCAGGCTTTAGCTGCTTTAATTGTTGTCTTATGTAAGGAATCAATCGAGCTGCGTACAAAAGTCTGTGTGTCGACGCCCTGTCTATATCTGGCCAGATTAATGTAATGTCCGGATGTAAATCAAAAAAAACGTCTGTTTTGAATAAATTTAAAATCGTGACCTGATATCCTTGACCTGCTGCATAATTTGCAATGTTGGTGAGAGATCGCTCCATACCACCACCTGCTAGCCCAGCCGATACAAAACAGATTTTAATATTTTTTTCTTTTGATATCATTTACTACTACATCTACCATCCATTCACAAGAGTCAAAACTACCAGGAAACCAATTAAGCGCACTATCCCAATATCCTTCACATGGGGCATATGCAGCATGGGTATAACCATAACTAATCTCAATTACCAAAGGTTTGTCATCCTTATACACAAAATCAAACGCCACACATTGTGTTTTTAGCTTTTCTGCAATGTCAAAAGCCGTTTTTATGGTTTTATCGTCAAAGTACTTTTTGCTATATTCAATATTGCCACTGCCCGATGCCCTAAAATCGTTTTCCCTCACATTTCGTTTAATGGCAAATGCCTTATTGCCAATGACAATGACCCTGATATCACTATCATTATTTGGTATAAACTCCTGAAAATAAACATATCCTATTTCTCTTCCGGCCACCTTAGCAAATTCAGGTGGTATAAAAAGACGGACAAAAACTTTTAAGACATCCATTTTTGATGACTTCCCTTTTTGCCAATGGCTAAAGGTTTCTTTTAGTGCCGATATGGCATCATAATTTGAAAAGCCACGACCAAATGCTTTATGAATTATCCTTTTGGCTTCAGCAAAACTCTTTATCAACTTCACATTAAATGATCCTGCGCCTCCTCTCAGTTTGAATACTATAGGATAACTTATGTTTTTTGCCCAATTGATCGCAGTATCCTTTTCGTAAAATACATGATTTTGCGGTATAGGACACTGTACAAGTTCTAGTAAATACTTCTGCGCAACCTTATCATCAAAATGCCAATTGGTATTAAAATCTGGAAAAACTACTTTTCCTGAGTGTTCCAATGCAAACAATAATTGTTTTGCTATCAATAAATCTTTGGGATTATTTTGTGAATGGTGCCACATCAATGCATCACAATCAGCCAATTGATCTATGATATTATCTGCATAACAATTTACGTTTTTGAAAGGGATATTATTTTTTAAACAATATGCCCTCCAATTAGGATGAAAACCATTCTTACCAACGTGTATTGCTATATTCAACCTTCATGATTTAAAATATTTAACAATACTTCCCTATGAGATTCACATCTAATTAAATTACTAAGATATTTTTTCTTTCTTTTGGACCATAAAGAGCTTATTAACTTTCTATTTTGCAAAGCTTGAAGGTATTTAAATGTATGAGGCTCGATATAATAGTCGTACATTTTTTTTTGCTGCATAGCATATTTATTAAATGCATTTTCTAATGCCAGATCATCCAAAATTATATCATTTAGAACTTGTATACCATTATTTATTGAGCCGATATTTTCTACCATCTCAATCGAAGGTTTATCGTTACATTGATTAAAATAATGTATTTCGAATTTAACAGCATCATTTGCATTTAACTCTAATGTTACCGCCGATCCAAAATTCCAGTCACTAAATCTGAAAGATTCATTATCAAACAAAAAATTTCCTAAGGAATAAAATATTGGCGCCCCATTGTAAACTTCATATCCACTTGTGCAATGGGTATGATGACCTATGATAGCGTTTGCACCCGCATCAATAAAAAAATGATAAAGTTCTTTCATCTGAGGGCTTGGTAAATTATACATTTCATTACCACCATGAATAATTAAAACGACATAGTCAACAGTATCTTTTAACTGTTTTATTGATTTATAATTTCGGACAGGATTTAGTGAATTTGCCCCAACTCTATTTCCATAATTGGTGCTCCATTCATTTTCGCAAAAATTTAATATGCCTACTTTAACATTATCCTTTATTATAATAAGTGGCTCAGATATTTGACAACTATCCAAAGCAGCACCAACATATTTGATATCTGATGAGATTAATGCATTTAATGTATCTCTTAATCCTTCTTCACCATAATCCATAATATGATTATTAGCTAAAGTTACAATATCGATATTAGCATTATTTAAAAATAAGGCGGCTTTGGCATTTGTTTTCAAAGCTGGACCTGTTTTTTCAATTGGTTTTTTTGACTCAGTCAAGGGGCACTCAAGATTTACAATGGTATGGTCTGCTTTTCCTATAAGATCAGCAAACTTGCCCAATAACTCTTGATGACCATCTTCTAAATAATTTTCAACTCTTTGAATAGGACAAAAGTCGCCAGCTATCAATAATTTCATTAAATTTTACTTATAATTGACCCAAGTTGTGGCGTCGTCATGAATTCTACATCAGGCCATTTCTTGAGTATAGAAGATAATAAGGACTCTAATGAATACAAGTTATTTCTGCGATTACTTTCATCAATTGATCCTATAAAATTTACTCTATGAGCAGATATTACAGCTGGCTTTCTCCATAAAAAAGCTGTACTTATTTGCTTCATAGCCATACCCACCCAATCTTTATTTGGATTTTCAGTAGGTTCAAAATAAACATTTCTTGTAATGTAAATTTGTCCATTTTTATTTCTCTTCCCAGTGTAATGTCTTATACTTTGTGGTTGATCATCAAAATATCTAGAAATATTCTGGTGAAAAGATGATTGAATAAACTGAACACCGTTTTCGTAAAGTGCATCTTCTATTTCCTGATCCCATACGTAGTTTGGAGAAATAAAAGACATAGACTTATAACCTATTAAATTTTCAAACTCTTCGAGTGCTTCTTTAACAATAGACTTCCTTTCGTAATTAATTCCTTTAATACCTAAATCAAAAGCTGCAAGATATGATCCCCTTTTTATTTTGGTGACATGTGCACTTAAACCAAAGATTCCCAAATCAAAAGCTGCTTGGGTATCCTTGTTGTTCGACTTTAGATCATGCATCCATCTCACGATATTTAAATGTTCTCTGCCATGACTTTGAGGGTAAAATATTTTGTTCTCTAATCCTTGTTTCCACATGGAAAAAGAATTAATACAACCACTTGACTTATCAAATGATTCTATCACTGATTCACTAAAATAAGTATCAAAATCTGATGCTCTTATCTTATAAAAGTCAGGGTTTGATACCAAAATATTTGCTGTAATAACAGGATGATTACCTTTAAAATCTTTATGCTTTTTTAATGTATTAAATAAATGATCTAAGTCTTCTTCTGATTCCAAAGCATCATTCATTAAATAATGACACTTCTCCACCTCTATTCCAGATTGCTTCAGTTTGTTTAAGGCTTCCTTGTTTGTACTTCTTATACTTCCCCAATCATCACTTTCTATGACTACAATTTTGCGATTTGTCCGCCAACCTGGTATGTTTGCCAGATTATATTTTACATGCTCCACCCAATTATTCACTCCACACGACCCTTTTGATGTAATCTGTATAACTCAAAATGATCCTTACGACCTTATCACTTACATTGGGCATGCTATAATCGGCCACAGGTCTAAATGATCTGTACTTTCCTATTTTTTGATGTTGAAGTTGCGCCAATCCCTGAAGGATTCGTTCTGAATTCAATCCAGTCATCATAACAGATGCCTCCTCCATAGCTTCAGGCCTTTCGTGCGCATCTCGAATATTGAGCGCCCTAAAATTTAGGGTAGATGATTCTTCACTGATGGTACCACTATCTGAGAGTACTGCAAAAGCATTAATCTGAAGTGCATTGTAATCACTAAAACCCATAGGTTTTTGCCACTGTATCAGTGGATGCAATTTAGGAGATCCAACTTGTCCTTCTATTTGTTCTAGCCTCTTCCTAGTACGCGGATGGGTACTTACAATGATAGGAAAGCCATATTTTTCTCCTATTTCATATAAGGCATTTAATAAACCAAAAAAGTTTCTATCGCTGCTGATATTTTCTTCTCTATGTGCAGAAACGACGAAATATTGTTGTGATACCAAATTCATTTTTGCCACAATGTCTGAAGCCGAAATTTTGGCTTCATAATGCTGCAAAACTTCCATCATTGGCGATCCTGTCTTGATGACTCTATCGGGATTTAATCCCTCGCGCAATAGATATTCTCTAGCTATGTCTGAGTAAGTCAAATTGATATCTGAGATATGATCTACAATCTTTCGGTTGGTTTCTTCAGGCACTCGCTGGTCAAAACATCTATTTCCTGCTTCCATATGAAAAATGGGTATATGTCTTTTTTTAGCAGGAATAGCACACAAACAACTATTGGTATCTCCTAGCACCAAAAAGGCATCTGGTTTCACTTCTTCCAGTATAGGATCGATATTTATCAATATCTGACCTATGGTAGCTGTTGCAGTAGCACCTGCTGCATTGAGAAAAAAATCAGGTTTGCGAATGCCTAAGTCTTCGTAAAAAACTTCATTCAACTCATAATCATAATTTTGCCCCGTATGTACCGTGATATGTTCTATCGCAGGACTTTCATCCAATTTGGCCATTACTCGAGATAGTCTGATAATCTCAGGACGAGTACCTACGACTGTCAATACTTTTAACTTTTTCATTACTTTAAATATTTTTCAAAAACCGATTTTACTTTTTCACCGTCTTTAGTACTGTAAAAAATATAATTACATTGATTAGGATCACCATTTACATCAAATCTATCTAAAGGCCTTACTTCTTTTAACTTACCTTCTTTGTCTTCTATAATAAGTAGCATATGGTATCCAATGTCTTGTACGATTTGAAGTATTTTATTTTGTCTCGTTACCCTAAGTTCATTATCTGCTGAATAAGCTGATAAAATTTCTATAATGATGATAGGGTGTCGACTTTTAATCTCATCTAGTAAGGTTTCTAGCACTTCCATTTCAGCTCCTTCTACATCTATCTTTAGGATGTCAAAATTAATATTATCTATCGATGTCGAAATCGTTTTATAGGTAAATACTGGGACGATAAGTTTTCTATGGACTGGATGTTTCTGAGTATATGACCAATAATCTTTGATGATAGAACCACCACTATTTGTAATATCATCATAGTACAAATCTAGATTCAAAACGGTGTCTGACGTAAAAAGTCCAGCAGGGACAAGGGTTACATTTTTAAATTTGTTTACCCTTACCAACTCTTCTACATACATGACACAACTAGCATTCGGCTCAAATCCGACATAAGGAATCTCTGGTGCTAAACTTTTTACCTCCATTAAAGTCTGACCTAAATTAACACCTACATCAAGAAAACCTTTTGATTTTATTTTTAAGGTAAGTCCTAATACCGTCAACATCCATGGCTCTTCTACTTTACACAAGGCGCCATATAGATGCAAAGTTTTGAGACTGACCCCACTTACATTTATATTGCTTTGGTAGTTTACCGATTTTTGAATCCCTTTTAAAAAATTTCTAAGACCGACTTTTTTAAATACTTTTTTGATTAAAGTCTTCATGGACATTTACTTTTTAAACGGTAACAAAATATGTATCGGGATCTTCTGCATTATATGGTTCATTTATCCAAAACAAGGTGAGTAACTCATCATCTCCTATATTGGTAATATTGTGGGTGTGCCATATGGGCATATCTACATAAGCAGGGGTATTGCCATCCAAATAATAGTCAATTACTTCATTTGTATCTATTCGTCTGAGTGAAATTTTTGCTTTACCCTTGATAACTGCGAATCGTTCTGCTTTTCGAGTATGAAAATGATTACCTCGATTGATACCGGGATTGGTCGTAGAAAAAGAAAACTGCCCCGATG
>JBGSOH010000302.1:0-4980 GCA_041739205.1 Saprospiraceae bacterium | reverse complement strand
GGTATAATTTGAACCCTTTACGCTTGTTGCAATTGCATGTGCAAACAATAGAGAACTGCCAAATTTATATTCATAGATATTGTTATATGCCTCTTTATCATCGGTTATGACAATATCAAACTTTCCTACATATATTGGTATTTTTATTGACTTTCTTAGGAACATTTAACTATGATTGAAAATAGGACGCCAAGTATAAAAAACCAAGTGGCCAAAAGTGATAAAACGAAGTAAATTAATTGCAATGTTGCCTTATCAAGATCATTGAGCAGTGCTAAAATTCTAACTATATTATATATAAATTGCATGATAAATGTTGGTGATTTATTCAACTTTTAAGTAGATATAATTATTGGATTCTTTGTCAAACAGCGCATAAATACCATATATTTTTTCATAATGTTGAGTTATGTTATTAAAGGTTGTTGAAAATGGGTGTTTTCTCAAACTATCAAACACATCTAAGTTACCTTCATGATCTAAATATGCGCTAACCATGTGCGTTTTACTGTCTTCATTTTCTTGAATGGACAAGAATAATATCAAGAAATGTTTATCATCACCATTAGATACCATGTTTACAATGTGATTAGGCAAAGGAGGTGCATATGTATCAAAGTAGATTGGTTCAACTGAACGATTCTTTTTGCTTTCATTTTTAAAATTTTTGGTTATGTATTTTTTGTATTAAAACATAATATTGTATCCGTACCCTTTCTTTTTAATATTTCTATTTGTGAAAAACGAAACTTACCCTTTTTATCATAATGATATGTAATCTTAGCTCTACAGGATGTAACGTCCTCACATGGAATTGATTCGATCGGCAAAGGAGGTATGTTTGGACATTTATTTGTTTTACTACTCATTTTATTAAATTTCATTTGCCCAATCATCAATGATATCCATTATATCTAAAAGACCATCTTCTTTTAAATTTTCTGTCAATTCAGGTTCTATTTTAGCAAGGCATTCCTTACATGTCCAACCTGCTTTTTCTTGATCTGTTGGATTTGTTCTTAGCAAATATTTGCCTATTCTATTGCATACAATACATTTCATCTATTAAGATTTAATCTTTAATGTACTTAGGAGATCCTTCAATTAGTACGTTTATGACACTCGGAGCAATTGGTGTACTAGGGAGTTCTTTGCCGTTGGTGGTGATATCCGTTTTGTCTTGAAGACCTAAATCACGTGCAATAATGCTTGGATTTAGAAAACCAGCGGCTGCACCTTCAAACTTTTGAGCATAGATTGTTTCACGGATACGTGTACAGACTAAAGAAAAATCTTTTGATAATTCATTGTCATCTTTAGACAATCCTTTCTCAAAATCAGTAAAATACTGAACATTTACATCCAAGTATAAACACAATCCAGTCAATGTATAAGGCCTCATTTTGTTTATCGAAGCATATTCATAGTAATCCTTATATTTTACTAATTCTTCCTGCTGTAGTGGGTTATCATCTAGATATTGAAAATACTCACATGCTGCATCCCACAATATTTTTGGAGTGGTAAATATTTTATCCCTTCCATGCTTTGATCTAAGCTTCCAAAATTGATTGCCAACTCTTTTATCACCTTCCTTAACCTTTGCCATATTCCCCTTTTGCTTCGTTCAGTAATTGCATTGCCAATTCAATCTTTTCTTCCTTAGTCATCTCAAATTTTACATTTGATCCATTCATTACAGACTTATAATTTTTATTAACTCTGTAGAATGTCACATGAGCCACATCATCACCCATGTATTCATCATCAATATTAAGGTATGTTTTGAACGCTCTTATTATGTCAAAATTTGTAATTTTTTCTTTTGAAAATGTCCTACCAAAAGTAATCGCACCCCATAATGCAGCCTCCACAAAATTTATTTCTTTTTTCTTTTCTGCAAAGTTTGACATATTTACATATATTAGCGTATGGTAAGATATAAAGAGTTCAATTACAACGAATTGTAAAATACAAAAGTAATATTTTTATTTAATTTTGCAACATGGATATTTCACAAGCATCGCAATATTTTAGGGATTTAGCTTTTAGGGTAGATCAAGGACATGCAAAAGCTGCTTTAGCTTCTGCTGGTGATGGTATTGCACTTATAAAAGATAGAGTAATTAGCACTGGTGAGAATTCAGAAGGAACACAGTTTAAAGATTATTCTGATGTTGAGCTTCCTACACTATTTATAAAATCAAGGACTGGATCTGATCGGCTTAAAAAAAAGATTGAGAAAAAGGTTTCTAAAATTTCATATGCTGATTTAAGAGAAGCTGAAGGTTTGCAAACAGATCATAGAGATTTTAAATTTACTGGAAGGATGTGGGCAAATATACGTCCAACGATTACAGAAGTAAAGGATGGAACAATTACTGTAAGCATTAATGCAGTTGATACTGAAGAACAAAAAAAGGTAAAATGGAATTTTGAGGAATCTGGTAATTTTCTGAACACGAACAAAGAAGAAATTAGAATAATGACTGAATCGTTCAATGAATATTATGTGAATGAACTCTTAAACATATTGAAATGATAAATGAAATAGTTGAATCATTAAGGACAAAAATAAATGAACTTCCATATATAGATAAATATGGTGGATTGGTCCGTATTGCTAAGAAAGCATTTACCAACGATCAAGGGGTTTACTACAAAACATTTCCAGTATCATGTGATGTATCAAATGCAGAATGTTGGAATAACGATAGATACAAAGACTTGGTACCAGATGAAAACTACAAATCTATTGCTTACTTTGAAAGTGCTGGAAACATCATTGTTAAAAAGAAACCATACCTAAATACTGGTCGTGATTCTTATCATGTTATAGCACCAATTGATTTCGTTTGCTGGCTAAATCTTCCAAAATTAGGAGTAAGTGATTGCCATTCATCCATTTTTGAACTTATGGCTATTGATTTATTCCATAAGGAACATAAGCCAATATTGGAAAATTTAACCGTAGCATCTTTCAAAATTGATATCAAAAGTTTTTCGTCAAGAGATGAAAAGGTTTTTTCAAAGTATAGCTATGGTGATTTAAACGGTCTTTTGCTTTATCCTTTTGACTTTTTTAAGATCAGTATTGACCTAGATTTATACATAGATCCAAAATGTATACAAAATTTTGTACTAAATACACCTATTAATTGCCAATGAACGACTTAATGAATTTTCTTTACCTCCCAGTTACATCAGCATTGTTTGCCGTTGTTTGGGTTTATGCACTTACTGAACCTGGTGCAATATTTGGTTGGTGGCCAGACTTATCAAATAAAATCAGTACTTCAAATTGGTGGATTAAGCTGAGCTATGGATGTAGTAAATGCATGGCTGGACAAATATGCATTTGGAGAATTATTTTTGATCAAAATATTAAAATATTAACAGATTTTGATAATGTCATCATTTGGCAAACACTAACTGCAATACTTATTTCTTTACTTATTGAAAAACATTTTAATGATTAAGCCAAAACCACAACTCAACCAAAAATTTGTTGCTAATGGGCACGAATATGTAATTATGGATTACATTACAATAGGCCGTGAAGCTGAAATGAAAAATATAGTGTCAAAAATGGCATTCAGTTTAGATTTCAAGGGTTTGTTTTCAAAGATCAAAGAAATTTATAGTTATTCAACATCTGGAGAATCACCAATAAATCAGCTTCACAAAGTGTCTGTAGTATCACTTAACCTAATGGATGCCATAACATACATTGAGAATAATAAAAGAGAGCCATACATTGAACTGTGTGCCTTATTTATCAATCGTGTAGGCGAAGATCATAGTACCATCACAAAACAACAGATTGATGAAAAAATTAATGATTGGATAATAGAAGGTTTTGACCCTAATGATTTTTTTTTGCTTGCAATAAATTCCGTGAACGACTTGAAAAGTCAATGGATGGAATCAAAGCAAAAACTAAAGAAGTAGAATCTGAATATCATGGTACCACATACTACTCTAAAGATGGAAAGATCGTTAAACGGAATCCATTTAAGCCAATCAAGGAAAATGAAGAAATGATGGCATTAGTATCAAATGTTGCTGGATATCAACGTTCAGAGCAACAAAGAATGTTACTTCATGAATTTTATGCACTTGTCAATTTTTTAAACAAAAAACATGGTTGACCCTTTTATCATAATATTGTCTATAATTGTACTTTTACAATGTATTTTCATATGTTTAGCATTTATAAAAATAGATGATAAAAGCAAACACTTTGAATCTTTAGAAGAAAGGCAGGCAACATTCAAAAAAGTACAGGATGATCAAAACATTTGTTGGTTTAAATATGGTGTAAATTTAAAGAAGAAAACCGTACTTTCTAAGTTCATCTACAATTAAAATAATATGCCGTTCAGGTATAGGCCTCAAACCTGACATTGCATGTCTTATTGTGCCCGTTGGTATTTTCAAGGTACTTTCTAAGCCCCTTTGAGAGATCAAAGGGTGTTCTTTTAAGAATATGGTTATTTGGTCGCTTGTCATAATATATTTTAAAATGATCGGGCAGCCTGCAAGCCCCCGACCCTGAAAAACCACCACAAAAGCTAAAAGTGGTTTATATTTTACCGTTGCAGCGGTTTTGAAATTATCTCAATGAATAATATTCATTTAAGTGACCACGATTAGTTGAAGTCTTGAATTTTGAAATCATTTGACCATCTACTTTAATTGGTTCATCAAGTTTAATTGTAGTGGCAGTTTTACCATCACAATCATATTGATTTGCTGAATAGCTTATTGTCATTTTTGGCAAAGACCATGAACCCCAGTTCATTTGATTAAGGCCGTAAAGTACTTTGATTAAATTTTCTTGGTTTACTTCAATTACTTCACCTGAAAGAACAAATGCTTTTGCATCAGAAAGAAATTTTTGGTATTCTATTTCTAAATTTGCATTTCTATTTAACTTTTCTTGACGCTCGTTTTCTTGCATTTCATTGATAAGAACTA
>JBGSOH010000284.1:0-2244 GCA_041739205.1 Saprospiraceae bacterium | reverse complement strand
TCAAAACAGATAATACACCTGTGACCATCGCGGATACAGCATCTAATGACATTATTTATAATTTTCTCAAAACTTCCTACCCAGATATTCCCATTATTTCAGAAGAAACAGAAATAGATAGTTACGATATACGCAGCAAATGGGATTATGTATGGCTCATTGATCCATTGGACGGAACTAAAGAGTTTCTAGATAAAACGGATGAGTTTGCTATCAATTTGGCTTTGGTACACAATGGGCAGTCAATATTAGGTTTTATATATCTTCCCGTATTCAAGGAAATGTATTACGCTGTAAAAGATCAAGGAGCATTTGGAATGAAAAATGGCATTAAATCACAAATCTCAGTTAGCAGGTTTAATCTTCAGCAAAAAGGCATTAAAGTAGTTTCTAGCAGGAGTTACATGGATATCAATACTAGTTCTTATATTGATGTTCTAGACGCTCCAGAGATGATTAAGCTAGGCAGCTCATTAAAATTTGTCAGCATTGCTAAAGGTGAATCCGACTATTACCCACGTATGATTCACATCATGGAATGGGATACAGCAGCTGGCCAAATCATCATAGAAGAAGCAGGTGGAAGTCTAGTCAATAGTCATACGGGATTACCGCTGACATACAACAAAAGTACTATGGTCAATCCTACTTTTATAGCTTCAGGAAAAATAATCTGATAGTAAAGATGCAATATAGTGCCGTAATTATAGCAAAAAATGAAGCAGTCACCATAAGTAAGACTATCACAGCTTTATGGCAAGTTACCCAAGATGTGATCGTGGTACTAGATGATAGGTCTGACGACAATACAGAGAATATTGCACTCCAACTAGGGGCTTCAGTATATAGGAAATCATGGGAAGGATATTCTGCTAATAAAAATTTTGGGGTAGACAAAGCGAAAAATGATTGGATACTATGTCTGGATGCTGATGAAGTTTTGAATGAAGAGTTGATTGAAAACTTAAAAAACTTAAAATCCAACTCAGATAATATCTTTGAAATGAATATTCAGACATATTTTGGAGAATACCCTGTCAAATATTGTGGTTGGTTTCCTGATTGGAATATTAGATTATTTAATAAAAAAGTGACTAGGTGGAATGATAGCTATGTTCATGAAAAACTTGTATCGTCTACTCAATTAAAACATTTGAGAATACCTGGTTTAATAAGACATTATAGCTTTAACAGTGAGGCACATATGGTCGAAAAGTTTGATTATTATGCAAGACTACGGGCTCAGGAATGGATTAAGTCAGGTAAAAAACCACCAATATTCAAGATGTTATTTGGACCATATTTTAGATTTTTCAGGACCTACATTCTTAAGTTGGGAATACTAGACGGTAGGGTAGGATTCACCATATCAAAAAATGAGTTTATACTCAAGGCCAAAGAGATCAAATATTATAAAGCACTACTTTAATCTACTTTTTGGACTCAGATTCATCATTTTTACCTAAACGGAAGATGGTTTCTATACCTTTTCCAATCGTCTCAATACCTTTAGAAATTGGTCCCCGATTGATATCTTCAAAATGTTCAGAATGATGAGATGAATCATGCTGCTTTGGATAGATAATAAACTTAATATTTTTCTCAAAATACTTTTCAAGTTTTGAAGGAATATTATCCATCACACTCGCATAAGAAACCGAACCTTTTCTAGATGTAGCGAGCATGAGCAAATCATTATCTCCTATCTCGCGTGAAATAATGAGTATGTCATCCCAATCTTCAAACGATCTGAAAGTCACAGAGACATTTTGAGACATCCTTTTTATAGCAACATTGAGAGCTTCATTGGTCTTGGAGTCTCCATATTGTATGACAGGAAGACTGAGTTCTTGAGCAAGTTTACAACACTTCATTAACCAAGTATTAAAACCATTTTCCAATTCTGACAATGGTGGTGTCAATAAAACAATTCTTTTTACAGACACAAAAGGTCTTTTAATATAACTGATAAAAATAGTTTTGTCAGTATTGTTGATTATGTTTTCGAGCTTTTCACCCATGATCTTATCTAAAAGCCCTGTTTTCTCTGGCCATGCAGTAATGATGATATCTGACATGATCTCCCTTGATGTTCTAGAGATTCCACTTGATTCATTATGATCTATGGTGGCAATAATATTTACCTTTGTCTCTGTTGCTGAACCTACTTTGACATACTCTTCTAGACGCATTTTAGCTTTTAGAATATTTAGTTCTGCTTCGTGGTCATTGGGCACAACACTT
>JBGSOH010000278.1:0-4661 GCA_041739205.1 Saprospiraceae bacterium | reverse complement strand
AAAAAAGAGAATTTAAAACCACTACAGGACGATGTAATGGCGTCGATTTGACGGTCATTTCTACGGGCATTGGGACAGATAATATTGATATCGTTTTGAATGAACTAGATGCGCTTTTTAATATTGATCTAGGTAGAAGAGAGATCAAAGATACAATTTCTTCCATCGATATTTTTAGGATCGGAACTTCGGGATCTATGCGTGAAGAGATTCCATTAGATAGTTATGTGATGTCTGCTTATGGTGTGGGTTTGGATGGATTAATGCACTTTTATGAAGAAGATGCATCAGATGCAGAAGCTGATATTCGCAACCAAGCTTCTACCCTACTCATCGATATTTTGCCTGGAGTTAAACCCTATCTGTCTTCAGGAAATCCTAAGTTATTGGAAAGATTTAAAAGCTTTTTTACTCCTGGCATTACTGTGACAGCAGCGGGATTTTATGCGCCACAAGGCCGTGAATTAAGGCTAAAACCTCGTGCAACCCACTATCTTGATAAACTTAAAAATATAAGATATCAAGATATTGTTACCACCAATTTTGAGATGGAGACAGCAGGAATCTATGGACTTGCACAGAAATTAGGACATCATGCCATCTCTCTCAATGCTATCGTAGCTAATAGGATGACTGGTCAATTCAGCCAAGATAGTCAGAAAACCATTGACAATCTCATACAGAAGTCACTTGAAGTGATTACTGCTTGATGTACTGTTTGTTATTATTCTATACCCAAAATAATCATTTATGGTTACGATCACCACGACTACTGCAGTAATTTATGTTTTGTCTGCGATGTTGATTACAGCATTGGTATTTTATGTAGTATTTGATAGTAAGATCAAAGTACTACATCATAAAACCGCTTCACAATTGGAGCAAATTATCTTACTAAATAGTCAGGTGACACTGTTAAAGAACGACTATCAGCAAACTGCCAGTCAACTAAAAGCTACCGAAATTACACTTGCATCTTCTACATCAGATTATCAAAATCTTCTTCAACGGTATCAATCTGAAGTGACGGATGCAGACAAAAAGTTGCATTTATTTGAGAATATTGCCCACCGTATTTTATCCAAACAATCTGCTGAGATGGATGAAAAACAAAAACTTGGTATGAAAGAAGTTTTGGAACCATTCAAAGAAAGGATTAAAACATTCGAAGACAAGATAGAAAAAACAAATCTGGAAACGGTGCAAAGGCATGAATCGCTCAAAGAACAAATGAAATTTTTGTATGAAAAAAGTGATCAAGTTTCCAAAGATGCAAATAATCTTGCGCGTGCACTCAAAGGTGATTATAAAAAACAAGGTAACTGGGGCGAACTTATCTTAGAGTCTATTCTGGATAAATCTGGTTTGGTAAAAAACAGAGAATATTTCGTGCAGGTATCAGAAAGAAATGAACAAGGACAACTCTACAAACCTGATGTGGTGATACATTTACCTGATGCAAAAAAACTCATCATCGACTCTAAAGTTTCGCTAGTAGCATATGAAAACATGATCAATGCTGATGATGACGACACACAAAAAATAGCTCATAGAGCTCATGTGTTGGCCATTACAAATCACATAAATACTTTATCACAGAAAAACTACCACGATCTTTACAAGGTTGAAAGTCCTGATTTTGTGTTGATGTTTATTCCCATAGATACGGCTTTTAGTGCTGCTCTTCAACTCGAACCTAATCTTTACACTTATGCATTTGATAGTAATATTGTAATAGTGACATCGTCTACCCTACTTGCCACGCTGAAGACAGTGGAAAGTATGTGGCGCAATGACAAACAAAATAGATATGCCATGGAAATAGCCGAAGAAGCTGGAAAGATGTATGATAAGTTTGTAGGATTTGCGGAAGATATGGATAAACTCGGTAAACAGTTGAATACTGCCCAAAATACCTATCATGACTCTATGAAAAAGTTAACCACTGGCACTGGAAATCTGGTAAATCGCGCAGAATATATAAAATCACTTGGTGCAAAAACTAATAAGTTTTTACCAAAAGGAAGTGAAGATGGGGAATAAAATACTCTAGCTATTGGTGAGGCATCTACTGCACCAATTCTGCTTCTTCTAATACATATATTAAGTAATCAAAATTATCTCTATTGAGTTTGAGACGTCCTTTAAACTTAATCTTGGCGTCTAGTTTTAAGGTTGGAAGTTTTTTAGGAGATAAAATGTCAATGATAGATTCCACACCTGCTTTACCACAGAAAAAACATTGAGCAAAAGGGAAAGCTGACAAAATTACGATCTTATCATCACCTGTTTCGTCCACAGGAATGTAAAAACCTTCTACCACAACATCTTTGCCATCAAGCACTTTAAGCGTGTCATTAAACACAGGTAGTTGGACTTCCATCCCCAAATCTTCTTTGTACATATCTTCGAAAGTAACATTCATTAAGTATTTCCAAGGTAGGACTATATGGTCTCCTTCTTTCTGAAAAAAGGAAATATCAACAGCAGGTTTGTCATTTACAACAGATGTGGTATCTGTTGTTTGTGGTAAGGTGGCACTTACTGTGGATTTGGTCTCTTTGCACGATATAACTAAGAAGGTTAAACCTATAAAGATGCCAACACTACTAGTCCAATGTGATATTTTGCTCATGACAACTTTATTTTATTTTACAGGTTGCAAAGATAGTAATATTAAATTTTTGACACTACTTAACGTCAAATTCACTAATTATTTTCCTAAAATTTCAGTAATCTAGTTACCTTTACCATTCATTCAAAATATAGATCAAACATGATATTAGACCTTATAGCTTTGGATAATAGCTCGAAAGTATGGATATACCAATGCAGTACTTTACTGACCGATGATCAAGTGGATGGTCTCAGGGACGATTTATATGCGTTTCTGGAGAGTTGGACTAGTCATAATGCTCGGTTGTACACATGTGGAAATGTCTTTCATCAACGATTTATTGCCATCTTTGTGGATGAACGGTATGCAGGTGCAAGTGGTTGTTCGATAGATAAATCTGTTCATTTCATTGAATCACTAGAGCAGAAATATGGTGTCACACTCACAAATAGAACAGATGTGGCCTATATGGAAAAAGCAGAAGATGAAGAAGGCGAAGATGTGTCCAAGATCCATACAGTTAACCTTCATGCCTTGAAAGACAGCGTAACAGCTGGAGAACTAAATGAAAATACCTTTGTGTTTGATAACCTAGTAAAAACAAAAGGCGAATTTCTCCAACGGTGGGTTGTTCCACTTGGAGAGAGTTGGCAAAAGAGATTCCTATGATTGATCGGTCAGATGTTTTCATTGGTCGTAAATGCAGAACTTCTCAGGTCCTATATCTGTTATGAAGAATCAAAGACGTAAAGTATGTTCGGTAAAGTAAAAAAAATATTAGGTATAGAAGGTGTGAAACTTGAACTCATCGTACCCGACAAAGTAAGCAGAGAAGCAGGTATTGTTACAGGAGTTGTAAAACTGACATCACTAAGTGACAATAATCTCATAGAAAGCATCCAACTGAAATTGGTGGAGAAATACTCCCGTGGTCGTGGAGAAAGTAAACTTATCAACGAATACATCATGGGGACATTACTTAAAAAAGAAAATATGACTATATCTAAAAATGATATCCTTGAGATTCCGTTTGAATTGGAATTTGTCTATGTCAAATCTGAAATGGATAAGATGGGTGATAGTAATTTTATAGCGCGTGGTCTTGTAGGTCTAGCCAAAAAAGCTCGTGGTGTCCATTCAGATTATAAACTTATAGCTGAAGCTAACATCAAAGGCACCACTTTGCACCCATTCGATTCCAAACCTTTAAATCTTATATAACTTATGAACAAAATATACCATCTTTCTACTTGTGATACTTGTCGTAAAATATTGTCGTTGCTCAAGACTGATCAAGTTACACTCATCAATCTTAGAGAACAAAACATTAATAAAGAAGACCTTGAACTGATGAAAAATCAATTAGGTAGTTATGAAGCGCTTTTCAACAAAAGGGCTCAAAAACTAAAACTCATGTCAGACGATGAAAAACCAACAAAAGATACCGACTTCAAAAAATTAATCCTTTCCGAATATACTTATCTCAAACGACCTGCTGCCATCATTGACGGAAAAGTTTATGCTGGAAATGATAAGACTACGGTTGAAAAATTAGTAGCAATTTTAGGGAAATGATTAAATTCTGTTTATATATTAAGTTACTTCATGTCTGTTTGTATGTTATTTAAATGATTCATATTTGAAAATGTGCTATCAATGATAAGGGTTAAATTTATTTTATAATGAAGAATTTACTTCTTAATTAAACCTAATTCTTATGCTTTTAAAAAAGTTATCTTAATCTTATAATAAAAGATTAGTTTAATTTTTAAAAAAGGAATGAGTTTAAATTTCAATTCATTACCCAATACTGTCTAATAGATCAATAAATATGTTTTATATATTTATACACTATGTTACTATTATGATAAATAGAATAAAGTTATAAGATTAATCTACAATATAAAAAAGAGCCCAACAATCACTAAAGACTGGTGGGCTCTTTTTATTTATTGGCTTGATCTAAATCCTAGATCTTACTCCACGATGATCATTTTTTTAGTAGCTGTGAAGTCACCGCTTACTAATGTGTAGTAAAGAACTC
>JBGSOH010000268.1:0-8117 GCA_041739205.1 Saprospiraceae bacterium | reverse complement strand
TGGTACGGATACCTACATCTTTAGTATGAGTCATGAATCAAATAAAGTGAATTTTGTTTGTAAGGAAATAAACAACAATACATTTTTTAGAGTGGTAGAGTCATTAGATAATTCTATATACCCAGGCTGTATCTTGATAGTTAAAAGATATCCTGATCATGAAGGGGTACTAGATATTAAATATGGTCTTTCAATCGCAACAATGCAGACTCCATTTTATCTAGAAAAATTTGCCAAAAATATAAAATAGCAATGTCATTAATGTCTAAGAAGAATCAAGATACCCGATCGTCGAAGTTTGTAACTGTGATGCTAAATCTTAAGAATCCTGCTAAAGCCGAACAAATTTTGTAATTCTTTGCCTACTTAAGCCACCAAAGATGACAACAATAAAACCATTCCCATTAACTTATATTAGACCTTTATTATGAATAGATTATTAGTTTTTATGATATTTTTAAGTTGCCAAGAACAAAAAGCAAATAAGGAAATTTTATTTTGCGACCAAAATGATTTAAAAATAAAGATCGTAAATCATATCTTGGAGACTTCTCAAATAATGAATCTTTTTGATCGAGTTGAAGATGATACCATCGTGATAAATTGTGATAAAAGTTTAGGTATCTCAAACGTTTCAAATACAAAATTGGATGGTAAAATTTTGGTTTTTAAAGATGAAGTAAAAGAATATCATATTGATAGTTTACCTGAATATTATAGAGATCAAAATCAATTTTTTTTAGGCGAAGAAGAATTGTTTGAGATAGATTCTACAATTTACATTTACTCATTTTATTTTGGGTTACAATTTAATTACAAATATTCAATTAATCAACATAAATGTAGTTATTCTATTTTAGATACTTTTGTATATGATATTTAATTATAAAATGAAAAATAAAGAGTGTTTAAGAAATGTGCAAATTTATCAATCATAGTGAAGGATGGTACTTTAATACTAGCACGACAGCCACGCCATCATGGGGTACAGAGTATAGCATGAAAGAGCACTTAGGTAATAACTGAATCATGCTATGTAGTTGCTAACATAATGGTTTATCCATCGCCCATAAATCTCCATATTTTATAAAAAACTATCTTATATCCAAGGTGGAATAATGTAAGATAATTTAGAAATTACATAATGGTTTGAATACGACACGCCTATATCTTTGTAATATTAATCTCCAGAATTATACCCAATGATTCATCAGGTTAAGGAATTAGAATTTAATCCAAAGCTTTCTTAATCTGACGTACGATTTGCCAAACGCTTGTTAGAGTAGTTTCGTGGACCTAAGGTAGAGTTGAATGCAGTCATGCAATATTTTGTTTAATCGATTTACAAAAAGACTTTCCCTAAATGATTAGTATTTCACTACAGAAGCATTAATCGACTATTACATGTACCCTATATATTTTTTAATCTAACTAAATACTTTTATAATGATAACCAATATCAATTTAAAATCAACACTTATACAAACTATCTTTATGATAGGTATATCCATATTTGTACTAGCTTGCGGTGGAAAAAAAAATACAGAATCTGAAGAAATCGGCAAACCAGAAAACATCGAAAACATCAAAAACACGAATCCTAATGATACAGCGATAGTAGTTGGTGAAGACGACAGTGACTCGCTGTTTTTGTTGAAAGTGGCAGAAATGCAATTGGAAGAAATAAGCCTTGGCCAATTGGCTCAACAAAAAGGGAATTCTTTACATGTTAAAGAATTAGGCAAAATGATGAAGAAAGACCATACAAAAATCCTTGCAGAACTTAAAAATATGGCGCTAGCAAAATCAGTAACGATACCCATTTCGATGACAGAATACTCACAAGAAGTGTATCAAGAATTGAGTGAAAGAACAGGGAATGATTTTGGCAGATCATAAAGCGACCTGATGGTAGATCACCATAAAGAAGCCATAGAACTTTTTGAAAAGAGATCGATATCTTCTGATGATGCAGAAATTAGAACATGGACAGAAGGTAAACTTGCGCGCTTAAAAATGCACCTTAAACAAGCGGAGGCTAGTAAAGCGGAGTGTGATAAAATGTAATCAATATCTAATACATTTTAATTAATTGGTTTACACAAAAACAGTATCTTCATAATATCTTAATTTTCCTAAATCCTGCTATTGTGTATCTAAACATTATGATTTAATAGCGAAGGTGGAATCATGTAAGATAATTTAGAAATTACATAATGGTTTGAATATCATACTCCTATATCTTTGTAATATTAATAAACAAGAATAATAATTAATGTTTCATCATCACATAAAGGAATCGGCGGGGTATCATGGGTAAGGCAAACAAAGTAAATATTATTTATTCATCCATAAAAAATAATCAAATGGGATATCTAAAAAATGAAAATGGCGGAAGCCAATACGGCAAATCCGAAAATAGGTTGTTGACAGGTATGTTTCGCGACCGTGAAAGCACTGAAAATGCTTACAAAAACTTACAGAAAAGAGGGTATTCAAAAGATGATATCAATCTGGTGATGTCTAATGAAACTCGCGATAAGTATTATAGAGGCGATATAGCTGAGCAAACTGAAATCGGGACAAAAGCAGCAGAACATGCAGGCAAAGGCTCCGCAATAGGAGGTACGATCGGCGGTATTGCAGGCGTAGTAGCTGCCATTGGAACTAGTGTAGTGGTGCCAGGATTGGGTGTTCTGATCGCTGGTCCTATTGCTGCAGGTTTAGCGGGTGCAGGTGCAGGTGGTCTTGCAGGTGGAGTGATTGGCGCTTTAGTAGGTTCAGGTATTCCTGAGGCAAGGGCACAATTGTACGAATCCGGAATCAAAGAAGGCAATGTAGTTATTTCGGTTAAGCCAAAAAATCATGAAGATGCGGAATTCCTAGAAAAAAGTTGGAAGTCCAATCGTGGTGAAGAGATTTACTGGTAAATTTAAAGAATATGTATACAGGGGGCTATTACTAGTGCCCTGTATATTTTTTTAAACATCTTAATAATTTAATCATGACAAACCATATCAATTTAAAATCAATGCTTGTAAAAACTATCTTTATGATAGGTGTATTCATATTTGCACTAGCTTGCGCAGAAAAAAAAAGTACAGATTCTGAAGAAATCGCCAAACAAGAAAATATAGCTTCACTCGAAAAAAATGATAAAACAATTGTCGTCGTAGAAAACGACAAAGATGCTATGTTTCTTATGGAAGCAGCAGCAATGCACTTAGAAGAGATAAGTTTAGGAAAGCTTGCACAACAAAAAGGAAACTCAAGTCATGTCAGAGACCTTGGTAAAATGATGGAAGTAGATCATACTAAAACACTTGCCGAATTAATCACTTTGGCTAAATCTAAGTCAATTGCAATTCCTACATCTATCACAGAAGATTCAAAAGAAGTTTTCAGAGAACTCAATGAAGAAAATGGAAATGATTTTGGAAAAGCTTATAGTGCATTGATGGTAGAAAATCACGAAGATGCGATCGAATTATATATAAATACTGCCAAAGAGTCAGCAGATCCTGATATCAGTACATGGACAGCATCCAAAGTACCGGGCCTAAAGACACATTTGCAACATGCTGAAGCATGCAAGAAAGAATGTGATAAAATGTAATTTTTAAATTTAAAACAACAACATGAGCAGTACAAAAAATTTATTCAATAATGAAGCCATTGATAAACTGAGAAGTTTGGTAGATGACATAAATATCTGTCTATTCTGCACCAACCTTGGTGAAGACGATGGGTCCACTTGCAGGCCTATGGGCGCTCAGAAAGTTTGTGATCAAGGAAATATTTGGTTCTTCAGCGAAAAAAATAGCGTTAAAAACAAAGAGATAGCACAAAATAAAAATGTGCAATTGTTTTTTTCGCATCCTAGTAAGAATAGTTATCTCGTAGTTAATGGTGAAGCTGAAGTCATCATAGACAGAGCCAAGACTGAAGAACTTTGGACACCCATCGTAAAAACATGGTTTAAAAAAGGTAAAGACGATCCAAATATTTCTATCATCAAGGTGAAACCTATCTCAGCTTATTACTGGGATACTGAAGGTAATCAAATGATCAACTTCATTAAAATGATCGCATCCGTTGCTACAGGTACTAATATGGTGTCTGGAAGGGAAGGCTCGTTGATAGTATAGAAATATTTATCATCTAATAATTTTTATTCGCCATGGCGAATTCCATCCCGCTATTAATGCGGACTGTATGACACTTTAGAGTTAACGAGTTATGACCATTTAAAATCAAATAAAATACACAGATGAATACCATAAAATCAAAATCATCACCTGGAGCTGATGCTATAGAAATCTTTTATCAGGAATACGGCACAGGCAAACCAGTCATATTTATTCACGGCTGGCCATTGAATCATGAAATGTGGGAGTACCAACTCACAGAGCTACCCAAACATAACCTTAGATGCATTGCCTACGACCGAAGAGGTTTTGGTAAGTCAGGTAGACCTTGGGAAAGTTATGATTATGATACTTTAGCCAGTGATTTACATGAATTGATCACACAATTGGATTTAACCTTAGTCACACTTGTTGGGTTTTCTATGGGTGGTGGAGAAGTGGCTCGATATATTGGTAAGTATGGATCTGATAATATAGAGAAAGTAGTATTTGTTAGTTCTGTGACACCATTCAGACTGAAAACAGATGATAACCCAGAAGGCTCAGAAAAGGCAGCTTTTGATGCTACCATAGAAAAGTTAAAAGCCGATCGACCCGCATTTCTTGCGGAGTTTGGTAAGAAATTCTATGGTGTAGACAAAAAATCCGAAGCCGTAAGCCCGGCGTTACTTGATTGGAATCAGGCATTATGCCTGATGAGTTCATCAAAAGCAAGTATGGATTGTGTACGTTCATTTTCTGAAACAGATTTTAGAGAGGATCTTAAAAAGATAAACATACCTACTTTAATAATTCATGGTGATGCAGATGCCATAGTGCCCATCAAAGTTTCAGGAGATAAAACTGCGGCATTAATCCCCCATGCGGAATACAAAGTTTATGTGGGTGCGCCACATGGATTGTTTATAACAGACAAAGACAAATTGACTGCTGATTTGCTTGCTTTTATATCAGCTTAATATTCCATGGTAAATAAATCCTATAGTGCTCACAAGGCACTCATTTAATTATTTTTTCTTTAATTTTTTAAAAACAATAACATGCAAACACAAAATAGTATTGATGCATTAAACAACCTAATCACTATCAATAATGATAGATTAGAAGGTTACGAAACAGCATCTAACGAAACGGACGAACAAGATTTAAAAACCCTTTTTGCAGAATTTATGGAGACTAGCCATACATGCAAACAAGAATTATTGATCGAAGTCACAAAATTAGGTGGAGAAGTGGAAGACGGCACGATGGTGTCTGGAAAGTTTTTTAGGGCTTGGATGGAAGTTAAATCTGCCTTAACAGGTCACGACAGAAAAGCAATTCTCGATTCATGCGAATATGGAGAAGACGTAGCCGTAAATACTTACAAAAAGGTATTATTAGAAAATCAAGAAGATCTCACTTCTGAACAAAGATCTATGATAAAGGCGCAACACGCACTTATAAAAGCTGATCACGATAGAGTGAAATCTATGCGTGATGCTTTGATATAATTTTGTGGAAAACAAAAGACAAATTAGTGTGTCAAATACAAATTTGTCTTTTGGAAAAGAAACTAATTCAGTCCAAAAATGCTTCTGAAAAAACATTGCCTAAAGGGGATTTTATGTTACGGTTTTACCGGGAGCTTTAGCACTAATTGATAATAGTTAGGGTTTGCTGAAAGAGTCAGCTGTACTTAAGATACAAAACTTCAAGCCGAAGATGTATATGATTACTTCAAGGCGTAGAAGTTGAAGTAGATTGAGTGTAGCTGACTTACAAAAATAATATAAAATTGGTGCACTTGTTTTGACAAGCTTTTTAAAAATAAAATTAAATGAATCAACCGTACAGAAACACACCTACTCAAAACAGGCGTAATATTAATACCAATCTTTATGGCAGAGAACAGGAGATTGCTTCGTTCAGCCTACATATCACCCAACTCATGAAGCTATTTGATGAAGAGCTGAAAGATATTTATTGGGCTGAAAAAGCTTTAACCAGAGCTATGCCTAAGATGATAGAAAACACAACTTCAGTTGAATTGATTAATTTGTTTGCAGTACACCTTTCCAAGTCAATAGAACATGTAAAAAGTTTAGAAGTCGCTTTTGGAATCTTGGGTAAAAAAGCGATTGCTATGAAGTGTGGCACCATAGAAGGTTTACTGAAAGAAGCTGAAGTAACTATGGAAACATGTGAAGAAGGTGCCAAGGTCGATACAGGTCTCATTTCCATCTGTATAAAGATTGTACATTATAAAATAGCTACTTATGGCATACTGTGGCAATTTGCTAAAACACTCGGTATGAATGATGTTGTTGATTTATTTCAGGTGACACTTGTCGAAGAAAAGGCTATGTTAGTAAGACTTAGAGAAACATCTGCTTTTGCCGTTCATATCATCGGTACTAATGAAGAAGAGGAAGATATGCTTGAAGTTTATGCCATGTGGTAAATATTAAAAGGTAATATAATGGGCTAGCTTTCATTTGATAAAGGTTTTACTCTTTTGCTTTTACCAATACAAGTTCATATGAATTGGCTATATTTCAATGGTATCAATTGGAGCTTAGTTCTAGTACGAAACACAGTTGTATATGTTCCGACATTCAAGGAATAATGTAACTTCTTCTGAATATTGTATAACAATTATACCTTCAGCCATTCATAATTTTACACTTTATATAAAGATGTATTTGGCAAATAGTCGGGAGTGAAACCCTCAATCAAAAATATATTGAAACAAAAATTAAAAGACATAGCAGCTTTGTTCAAAAAAGCTTTCAAGAACTGGTGGGGCAAAGACCCATTTAGAGAGAATGCAGTCATTGCCTATTATGCTATTTTTTCATTACCTGGATTGTTAGTCGTAATAGTGTCTGTAGCGGGATACTTCTTTGGGCAAGAAGCTGTGAATGGTCAGATAGCGGAACAAATCACTTCTACCTTGGGTGCAGAGACGGCTAAACAAATTCAGGACATCATCGTAAAGGGGACTGAATCTAAAAATTCTGTGTGGGCGGCCATCATAGGGATATTTACTATTTTAATGGGTGCGACGGGAGTGTTTGTAGAGTTCCAAAAATCGCTCAACGTCATATGGGAAGTCAAGGTAGACGAAACGAAGTCAGGCTTCATGAGTTTGCTTAAAGCTCGTCTATTCTCTTTTGGATTGATCATTGCCATTGCTTTTATCCTTATGGTATCATTGGTAATATCGGCAACACTTGCGGCCTTCAGTTCCTGGCATTCACATTATTTTTCGGAGTCATTTCTGCTGGTAAGCCAAATAATAAATTTCATCATTTCTTTAAGTATTCTAACCGTATTATTTGCGCTTATGTTTAAGAGTTTTCCTGATGCAAAAATAAAATGGCGACATGTTTGGATTGGTTCCATCGTCACAGCCATCCTTTTTGAAACAGGCAAGTTTGGTTTGGGTTTATACTTTGGTCAAGCAGATCCAGGTTCGGGTTATGGTGCTGCGGGTTCCATTGTTCTGATCATGTTATGGGTGTCTTATTCCTCCATGATTGTCTTTTATGGTGCAGAGTTTACCCATGCCTATGCTGTGCACAAAGATGGCAAAATACTCCCAGATCATAACGGGGTTAAGGTCGTCAACAAGCCATAAATTATATCTGAAAAATCTTTATTTGTGTCCACTCCGAAAACACAAAATCATTGATACCCAATTGGTTTTTGCCCTGACCTTAAAGGAAAATACCCCTGCCCCTAAAGAGGTAAGTCTGAATATCAAGGTAGTGAAAATTAAGGTTTTCATTTTATTTCAACAAAGGGCTTATCGGAGTAGACTCTTCTTTTATGTTTCAAAATTAGATATATTCCGAAAGTACTTTTTAGCTTACTAGACACACAAAACAAACCCCAAAATAACATTAAAAGATCATGGCATCCACAGATATTAAATCTCCCCTATACTTAAAACTCAGTGTCATTACGATGGGTTTAGTGTCGTGT
>JBGSOH010000265.1:0-2280 GCA_041739205.1 Saprospiraceae bacterium | reverse complement strand
CCATATCTTTCAATGGCACAAAATTGTCTTTTAGGAAAGATGCAGCTTCTCTAGGGTTGGTATTAAAAGCCCAATCGTAATGAATTTCATTAGACCAGTACGTTGCATTAGGGAAAACAGGGACAATTTTGCCTGACGGGTCATATTCTAATGCACCACCAATGTGGTCAAAATGGAAATGCGTCAAAAATACATCCGTAATATCATCTTTTGTAAGACCTATTTTTGCTAACTCACTTCCAAAATTATTCTCGTCGTGTGGGTAAAAGTGCTTTCTAAACCGCTCATCTTGTTTATTTCCAATACCCGTATCAATAAGGATTTTTCTATCCCCGTCTTCTACTAATAAACATCTCATTTGCCAAGTGCATAAGTTGTATTCATCAGCAGGGTGAAGTTTTTCCCACATTCTTTTAGGTACAACACCAAACATAGCACCACCATCTAATTTAAATTTACCAGTTTCTATAATGTGGAGTTTCATCTGTTTTTGAATTTATGGATGTATTAATTTGTATTAGAAACCGATTTTCTTTTTATCTATGTTTTTTACCTCATTGGCAAGGTGAATCATCTGAATGGCGGTTTGCGCTGCTTCTACACCTTTGTTGCCATATTTTCCTCCTGCTCTATCAAGGGCTTGTTGCATATCATTTGGAGTCAAGACTCCGAAGATCACAGGTTTGCCAGATGCGATGCTCAATGTCATGATACCTGAAGCTACCGCATTGCTTATATATTCGTCATGTTTTGTTTCACCACGTATGACACAACCTATGCAAATAACGGCATCAAGTTTATGATTTGCAAGTAACATTTTTGCTGCTGATGGTAACTCAAAAGCTCCAGGGACTTCTATTTTAATGATGTTTTCATCAGGACAGTTATATTCAATTAGCGTTGTAAGACAAGCATCTCTCATAGCGTATGTAATCTCTTGGTTCCATGAAGCTGTGATGACTGCTATCTTTGCGTTGTCTAGATTTTTTAGCTTAGCTGAATCTATAGTAGATAGGTTTTGATGGCTGCTTGACATTTATAAGTTTTGATATTTGGTGAAATAAAAAAGGCAAAGTTTAAACGTAAACTTTGCCTTTTTTGTTTTTAAGCGATATATTTTGTTATTGAAGTCTAGCTATCAATTTTTCTGCTTCTTTAGATTCTGGAGAATCAGGGAATTTGTTTTTTATTACCTCGAACTGCTCCAAAGCTTCTTTAGATTTTCCTTCAGCATAATAAAGAAGACCCAACTTGTTTAAGTAGTAAGGAGCAAGTAACTCATTCTCTGAAGCTGTTGCTGCTTTTTTGTAGAATGACATTGCTTTTTCTTTATCACCTAATTCTGCATGAGCATCACCCAAAGCACCATCTTTTGTTATAGCTGTGATGTCATCATTTGCTGAATATTTCTCAAGATATTCTACTGCTTCTGCAAACTTACCTAAGTTTAAGTAAGAAATACCTGCATAGTATGTTGCAAGGTTTGCTGTTTTAGTACCGCTGTACTGGTCAATAACAGATAGGAATCCATCAAAACCAGGACTTTCTAAAGCAAGTGCAAATGAATCTTTAGCAAACATTTCTTCTGCCTTGTAGATTGCTGCTACTGCTTCTTTTTCTTTTGGTCCGATGTAAAGATATTTATAAGCAAAGTAAATTGCTGCTATAATACCAATCCCTATTACTGCATATGTAATAAGCTTTTGATTTTTATCCAAAAAATTATCTGAAGATACTTGACTGCCTTTTACTTCGACTACATCTATGATCTCATCACCATCGTTAGTAGGTTTACCTTTTCTTTGTGCCATAAAATTGTTTTTACAAAATTTGCGCAAAAATAGTAATTTAGATTCGAAATATAGTCAATTTTTCAAATATTATATATTATTTTTTTTATGATACAAGTTGGACAATGACTTTACCCTTGTTTTTTAACTTTTGGATGAAGGCTACAATTGCAAATTATGTTGCTGAATGGTGTCTTATTGAACAGAGTTAGATTAAAACTATGGTTAGGTTTGGTTCTAAATAATGGATGGATTGTCAGTATTTTTAGACGGTATATTTATGGCAGCCCATCTTTTTTAAACTGTCTAATGAAGGTGGTTATAAATGAGCATTGATTGCTAAGCTAGTTTACATGTTATAGGATTGGGTGATGGTTTAATTTACACCCAATGATACGTGGAGTGTGGTGGGAGTATCATTGGAGGATAGTGGGAGCATCGTGCTAGTACCTGTGGAGTTCCATCGGGACATCGTCGGGAGAAGGTCGGG
>JBGSOH010000180.1:0-1753 GCA_041739205.1 Saprospiraceae bacterium | reverse complement strand
TTTACATCAGAAATGAAAAGATGTTGAATAATGTAATAGCCTATACTTTAAATAATCCAATTAAAGCAGGGATAGTTGAGAATTGGGAAGATTTTCGAGGGAATTATTTTGTAGAAACTTCTAATGGGTCTCCAAAACTTGTCAAGCCATAGCATGATTCATTTGGAGAAGTTTAGAATAGGCTTTTTCATTACCAGCAAACTAGCCAAATAAATTTAGCTACCCATTATCAGCCAAATAAAAATTTGGTTACCCATAAACAAGCATATAATCTTTAACTGGCTTTTTCAACTTGGTCTCTAAAATCATTTGGAGAAGTTTAGAATAGGCATTTTCATTACCAGCAAACTAGCCAAATAAATTTAGCTACCCATTATCAGCCAAATAAATTTGGCTGCCCATTAAAAACACAAAACATATGCACATCATAGATATACCGCAATTTATAAAAACCCACATCACCAAAAAAGATAAAAGTCTTTTTGAAGAAGATATCCATCAATACCAAGACCAATTATCAGCCAATATTAAGGGTAAGTCAGTTCTTGTCATTGGTGGTGCAGGTACGATAGGCTCTTCGTACATCAAAGCGATTTTAAACTTTGAGCCAGCAAGACTTTATGTGGTAGATACCAATGAAAATGGATTGACGGAACTTACTCGTGATCTAAGATCAAAACATGGACAATACATTCCTGAAGATTACAAAACTTATCCAATGAATTTTGGAGATGATGTATTCAGGAAGATGTTTGTCAATGAGGGACCCTTTCATATAGTAGCAAATTTTGCAGCACACAAACATGTAAGAAGTGAAAAAGATCATTACTCCATCGAAGCGATGATAGACAATAATGTCTTTAAAGCTAAGGAATTTTTGGATTTGCTCGTGACACATAAGCCTGAGCATTTCTTTTGTGTATCTACCGACAAAGCAGCTAATCCTGTTAATGTCATGGGCGCGAGCAAAAAACTTATGGAAGAAGTCATCATGGCTTATAGCGGTGAAATCAAAATCACTACTGCTAGATTTGCCAATGTCGCTTTTAGCAATGGCAGTCTTTTGGATGGTTATATTCAGCGATTATTCAAAAAACAACCTATTTCATGTCCTTCAGATGTGAAAAGATTTTTTGTTTCTCCTGAAGAGAGTGGACAGATATGTATGTTGGCATGTATACTTGGCGCTAGTGGTGAGATATATTTCCCAAAATTAGTAGAAAACCAAATGGTCAATTTTAAAGATATTACATTAGACTTTTTTAAAGAAATGGCCATACCTGTGACAGAATGTATAAGTGATGATGATGCAAGAAATAGAGCAGCGAGTATGTCTATAGAAGATCCACATCCTGTTTATTTTTTTACGTCCGACACTTCGGGTGAGAAGCTTTATGAGGAGTTTTACACAGATACTGATGAAGTGGATATGATCAGGTATGAAGGCATGGGCGTCATCAAAAATGCTGTGAAACCAAGCAAAAATCAAATTGAGAATTGCATCTCGGAATTGAAAATGTTAATGACATCAGAAGTTTATGATAAATCAGCCATCGTATCATTAATGAAAAAGCATCTCCCTGACTTTGAGCACATTGAGACTGGAAAGAGCTTGGATCAAAAGATGTAGGGTAGAGATAGTAGTGATGAGTTGCTAGCCATTAGCGGTAAGTTGGTAGGTAGGTATTAATTTTCAAGAATCTATATGGTGTAAAGCCTAAAAGCTAATCCTTTAACTTGAAACTTATCTTAA
>JBGSOH010000167.1:0-12566 GCA_041739205.1 Saprospiraceae bacterium | reverse complement strand
AAAGAATGTCTAAAATTATCAATAAGAAGATAAATGATGGTGTATCAGCGTATTACAATCTTATGGATGTCGTTCACACCAAAGGTTATGTTCATGAAGATACCATCAAACTAGTTAAAGAATATTATGATCAAAACAAAGGTGTAAGTATAGAAAATGAATGTCTTAGAGAAGGAATATTTGGATATTGTGCTAGTTTTCTAAATAACTTAGATGCTCAGAGTTATACAGAATATTTTGAAATCAATAAAGTATTTGTCTCTTACATTAATACTTTCTTCAATCAGAAATTTAATCAAAATATTAAAGATTTGAGTATGAACTATATCAATACTTTGCTTGCTGTGTACACTGACAAGAGAGGTAGAGATTATCAAGATATAAAGAAATTTGTGACCAATACTTTCCTTGACTTAGGGTTTAAGTCTGAGAAGGAGCTAGCTGAATTATTTAAAACAAAAAAATAATTAGTATTGTCCTAGTCTAAGAAGCACAAGGGTACAAGCATCTTCGGTGGTTATACCTTGTGCTTCGGCTAGTGTTTTCAATGCCGAATTTTCAGTACCTGGGTTAAAAATAATCCTTTTAGGCTTTAAACTTAATATATAATCATAGTATGCTTCTTGCAGTTTAGGATTCAAGTATAGGGTCACAGTGTTTATGTCTGAATAATCCTTTTTGTCTGTTTCAATAACAGTATTTTCAACTTGTCCTTTTCGATTTCCTATTCCTAATACGGTATGACCATGTCGTGTCAAAAGTCTTATAGCCATGTTTGAATATCGATCTTCATTCTCTGAAGCACCTATCACTAATGTCATCTTATTTGGCATATATTTTGTATAATTAAATGAGTTTGTTAGGTGATGAAACACTGATTTTATACATTTAGTTTCCTGATAAAAATCATTTTTTATAAATTTGTAATAGGTAAATAGCCACTTTGTTAAAACAAGTATTATCTTTACACCCGATTTTAATGACTTTTCATATCTATTTTAAAATAAATATATAAAGTTTTAAAAATGTGGAAATTAGTTTTAAGTAAACCGATTTCTTAGCTTTTTAAAGTATTATCCAAAGATCCATGAACATTAGTATCCGATTTAATTTTATATTCTTATTACTTACTTTTTTTGTTGGTAGTAGGTTTAATACTATTTCGGCGCAATGCTATTTTTCAGAAGGACCTGCTGGTGAATTATGTACTACGGCAAACTATATTTGTGGAAGTGATTTAGATGGGTATACGGGTAGATTGCCAGATAGCTTATCAGCACCACAGTTGTGGACTGGCTTGTGTCAATTGGCAGGAAACGCAGATAATATTGTTTGGTTCAGTTTTACGGCTTGTAGTAGTACAGTGGAAATAAGAATTACACCATCTAATTGCACTCTAACTCAAACTGGATATATTGGAATTCAAGCAGGTTTATTCAGAAGTTGTGGCCGTAACGAATCTGTGGCGTGCTCTGATCATCCTACTGGTACTGGAATTACAACTCCTTTCGATTTAACTTTTAATGGATTTACGCCGGGTGAACCAGTTTTTCTATTTCTCGATGGTTATGCAGGTTCAGTGTGTGATTTTACCATTGAAGTTTTGGCTGGTGTAGATGTAAATCCTGTAACACCTCCAGACGCATCACTTTTGGATGATGGTTTTATCACTGGTCCTAATCTGTTAGAGTGCGAAGATCTTAATATTTCCCAAAGATATAACTTGACTCCACCGCAATGTGAAGTTGCTCTCAATAATTCTTGCGGTCAATCGCCAAATAACATTGCAGATAGTATTTGTTACGTTTGGAATATAAATCCTTCACTTGGAAGGTATTTTAACAATTCCGATAGCGTGGGTAGAAATGCAGACATTACATTTACACAGCCGGGCACTTATACTATTTCTGTTCAGGGATTTTTTCATCCTTACTATGGAGGAAGTTGTGCCAATGCTGCTTGTGGTGATATCAATTCATGGACAGTAACAGTTGCTCCACCAGATACGACTTTAAATACTCCACAATTTATTTGCCCAGGAAATACCGTTCAATATTGTGGTGTTACTGTTTCAAATGATACGATTATACATTGTTCTGTTGACCCATGTCATGTGATAGTTCAGCCTTTTCAGGTTGGTACTAGCAATGTAAATCAGATGGGTACTCAATATATTTGTGAAGGATCCAATTACAATTTTCAAGGTGTTGATTATCCTAACTCAGGAAATTTCAGCGTAGTTGACATCAATGATTGTACCTTATTACATACGTTTAGGGTAGAGATCGTAGATGTACAAACAAGTATTAGTGCACCTTTAAGTGAATTAGATTGCATTAATACTAGTTTAATACTAACTGGATCTGCGGTCACTAACGGTGTTTTTGGTGTGTCTTATCAATGGCAAAATAGTAGTGGTCAAGCGTTATCTTCTTCATTGAGCTTATCAACATCCGTTCCCGATACTTATTATTTCATAGCGTCAGTAAATTTACCTACAGGGAATTGTACAACAACATCTCAATTATCCATTACACAAGATATAAAAAAACCTTCTGTTACTGCTTTTAAACCAGTTTTAAAATGTAGGTTACCAAATGATGCTCCAGCAGTTTTAACATTAGTAACAAATGATGCAATACAATCAGCATCATGGCAAACACCTATTGGAGGAAACGCGACAGGATTAAATATCGTAGTTGATTCATTAAATTCAGTCACAGGTCTGCCATACCAATTTACGGCAATTGGACAAAACGGATGTAGACTAGATACAAGTTTTGTAATTGACTATAATTATCAAGTTGCAGATGTTAATATCACAGGTGAAAACTTAACTTGTTATAAACCAAAGGTAGAGTTAGTCTTAACTTCAAGTCTCTCTTGGGATAGCATCAGATGGGAAAGAGTAGATCCAAATGCAAATATTTTTTACGATAGTAATAATAAACTAATATTAGATAACGTAGATACAGAAGGTTTATTTAGGGCCAACGTAATGGCATCTTCTAGTAAATGTTGGAGCTATGGAGAAATGCGAATATTTGATAACAAAATCAGTCCCAGGGCTAGTGTAGTTGCTGATATTGCTTGGAATTGTAATACTAGTAGCCTAACCATATCGCCAGAAATTAGTATGGGTGATGAGTTTCAATATTTCTGGGGTACTATTTCAGGGACTATTCTGTCGGACCAGAGATCACCTGAATTAGTTATTGGTAATCCCGGTACTTATTTATTAAATGTTTTTAATAGAGACAATGGTTGTCAGACCAATGATACATTGATCGTGCCACGAGAGCAAAATGTACCGAGAGAAATTATATTGACAGCTGAAGATGTTCTTTGTTTTGGTGAAGATAATGGTGTAATAACTATTGAAGATGTTGATGGTGGATTTGAACCATATCAATATTTCCTGAATAATCAGTCATTAAATAATCTGACAGTTACATTTCTTGTTCCAGGTGATTACGTTGTTCAAGTCAGAGACAAATTTGATTGCGTTCATGAAACCCAACTTAATATAGCCGAGCCACCTTCAGTAAAAATCCAAATACCAACCGAAATAAACCTAACTTTTGACGAAAATATCTCTTTGATCTTTACTTCTAATTATCCAGATGATGAAATTGTCCAAGTAACTTGGCGCAATAGTAAAGGTGAAGTCATCAGTGAGGATTTTGAATTTGATTATAGTTCTACATTTTCAGATATAATTGAAGTAGAAGTGATTACAGATAAAGGATGTATCGCGGAATCTAGAATCAAAATTAATGTAGATAATGAATTGGACTTTTATTTACCAAATGTTTTTTCGCCAAATGGTGATGGAAGTAATGACCGCTTTGTTATTTATAAAAATAAAATACCCGCAAATATAGACAGGCTAAGTATTTATGATAGATATGGTAACATGGTCTATGAACAGAAAAATTTTGATTTCGAAGATAATCCACTAGGGTGGGACGGAACATACCATAATAGTCCTGTAATCGCCGGTGTTTATATTTATGTTGTGGAATACACCGACTTCAAAGGTGAAAAACATGTCTTGAAAAAGGATCTTACACTCGTAAGGTAACTAGTTCCATTTAATAGTACTTGTAATTTTTTTTTACCAATTTTTTTAATCCATGCTAGGAAAGTCTTTGGATTTTTTCCATATTTTGGTCAATTAACTGAATGAGCATACCATATATTGCAGAAATGTTTGATATTTCTTAAATATTTGAAAAAAATAAATATAAAAAAATTATAATATTATAAAATATTCTATTTTTGCAATGTTTTTATAATACTTCCTTATTATTTTCGTTAAATCGTTAAAGAATCAATACAAAATCATATTATGCTTAATTTAAGTTTCGCTTTATTTCAGACAGCAGTAGATACAGAAGAAGTTGTAACACAAGCACCACCACAGAATATTGTGGATATCATCGTCTCTGGTGGTTGGATGGGTATTGCTATTGTATCAATATTGTTGGTGTTATCTTTTTTGGCACTTTACATTTTTATTGAAAGATGGTTAACAATTCAAAGAGCAGGTAAAATAGATGAAAATTTTATAAACAACATAAGAGCTTCTGTGGGTTCTGGAAATATAGAAAGTGCGAAGGCATTGTGTAGATCTACAGATACACCTTCTGCAAGAATGATTGAGAAAGGTTTGATGAGAATCGGCAAACCACTTAAAGATATAGATGCTGCTATTGAAAATGTAGGCAATCTTGAAGTATTCAAACTAGAGAAAAATTTATCTACACTAGCAAGTATTTCTGGTGCTGCCCCGATGATCGGTTTCTTGGGTACTGTGACAGGTATGATTTTAGCGTTTTATAATATGTCTTCACAAGATAACGTAAGCCCAGCTTTATTGGCGGGTGGAATATATCAAGCATTGATCACTACCGCCTTTGGACTTGTGATTGGTATCTTTTCTTTTGTAGGATATAACCTATTAGTAGCGAATGTAGAAAAAGTGATTTTCCAAATGGAAAAAACCACGATTGAGTTTATGGATCTTTTGCAAGAGCCAGGTAATTAAATAAAATAATAAATAGTACATCGTGGCTGTAAAAAAAAGAGGTAAAGTAAGCGCAGAATTTAATATGTCATCTTTGACAGATATTATTTTCTTGTTGCTGATCTTTTTCATGTTAACTTCCCAAATGGTTCAAATCAATGTAGAACTGCCTCAGTCTGACTCTAAAACTGTTGCACCTACTGATTTGCCCATTATGATGACAGCTGATGGAAAGATAACAGTAGTAGGTAAACCTAGCTCTATGGAAAACTTAGAAGCTGATATTGCAAGTGCGGTTAGGAAAACCAAAAATAAAGATAATGCTACTTTAAATATTGTCTCTGAGGTAGGAGTTCCTTGGGAGAAAGTACATAAATTGATTTCAATTGCTAGTGGTCTTAAATTGAAGGCTATCATTGCTACTCAACCTACAAAAGGATAAATCATGGCTGTAAAAAAGAGAAGTAGAGTAAATCCTAATTTTAATATGTCATCTCTGACAGATATCATATTTTTGTTGTTGATATTTTTTATGTTGACATCTTCCTTGGTTTCTCCCAATGCATTGGATCTAATTCTTCCTGGTAAAAAGACAAGTCCACCACCGCCAACAGCCAAAAACAAAACAGTGGCAATTACTGCTGATGGTAATTATACACTAAATGGTTCTCCTGTAAGTTTGGATGGTGTTAGAAATCAAATGCTTGCTCTTAAACGGATAGATGGTGCAAAAGCAGCAATTGTTGTGGCACCTTCTGCTAAATCGAATAATGAAGCAGTAGTTGCAGTATTAAACTTGGCTTATGTAAATGAAGTGCGTGCTGTTCTAACCGAACCAAAATAGTATTAATACTTTGGCTAGCATTGTCCCAGTCTACCAAAAATAAACCAAACAGTAAAACTGGTTATTATTACATTTAAAGTCCTATGGTGTTTGTATGTAGAATACATTACATTGTTTTCTGATATTCATTTCTATTTAAAAAAATTCAATGTCAAATATCTGCATTGGAAACTTAAAGATGAACTATTCAGAGATCGGGCATTACAATAAATGTAAAATAATAATCAATTCATTTTTAATCAAAAGTAATCGTTTTGGTTTAATATCTAATTCTATTAAAGAAAAATTAGAAGTGTACTTAATTTTTCCTATCTAATTTTCTTTTTACTGTAAATGAAGTTTTTATCATGTCTAAAATAATTAATAATAAGGAAGAAGAAGACAAAAGGCGTAGTGCCATCATTAGCCTGGTTTTACATGCGCTTCTATTTTTATTATTTTTCCTACCTCTCATTAAAGTCGAACCGCCTAAGGAATTAGGTGGTATTTTAGTTTCTTTTGGTGATCCAGATGCAGGGTATGATGCATTATTTGAGAATGTAGAAGAAGTGACAACTTCTGAAGAAGCAACTGCGAGTGGTGAAACATCATCAGAGTCTGAAGATGTGAATTCAAAGGATAGGGTAGAAGAAGCACCTATAGCTGCAAAAGAGAAGACTGTTCAGAAAAAAGAGACTCCCAATACCAATAACACTAAAAATCAAGCTGACGTAATAGCTAAAAATAAGGCTGAGGCAGATCGGAAAGCAAAAGAAGCTGCCGCAAAAGCTGATGCAGACAAAGAAGCCAAAGAAAAGGCAGAGTTTGACAATAAAAAGAAAAAATTTTCTGACTTGTTAGGCGGTGGAAAGGGAAATAATAACAATAAAGGAAATCAAGGTACAGAAAAAGGTGATCCCAATGGTAATGCTTTGTCAGGTATGAGTAAAGGGTCGGGGAAAGTAGGTGGTGGCTTAAGTGGTCGAGGAGTTGAGTTTGAACCAACATTTGCAGACAACTCACAGAAAACAGGAAAGGTTTCTTTATCTATTTGTGTAAATAATGACGGAAAGGTGACCAAAGCTGATTTTACCCAAAAGGGATCCACAACATCTGATGCTTACTTGATAGATTTAGCAAGGAAAACGGCATTGAAATATCGATTTTCTAAAAGTGATATAGAAAGTCAATGCGGTACTGTGACCATAGATTTCAAAGTTCAATAATTGCCAAAATACCTTCTTAGGAACCACTCTACAGACAATAAAGCTAATAATAAGAAGAATATCCATTTAAGATTAATAATGGACTGCGTAGAGCTGCTTTCATACAACACTGGTTTAATATTTTCATTGGTCAATACCATATCTCCAAGTTCCTTCATATTTGATGGATAAAACATCTTACCATTATATTTACTACTCAATTCTCTCATTAATCCATGACGAGCTGTCAAGTCATATTGCTCTAACTGAATAGCTTCTGCATTAAATCTACCACCTACTGTCAATACTTTCCCATTGTAAGTAGTACTTGCAGTATACGTATAACTCCCTTGAGCAAACAAATCCGCATTTAGGGAATAATAATTTTGGGTTTTTGAAAAAGTGTAATTATATTCTTTATTACTTTCGTCCTTGATGACCAATTTGACATCAGGTTCGTTGATCATTTCATAACTATCATTGTATAATTGAGCATCAAATAAAACTGCTTCATTTTCTTTGTACAAGTTTTTGGATGTATTCGCTCGAAACTTTCGTTTGTCTGATTTTACTGAAGTAACTTGTATCGTTTTATTGATTAATTCTGTAGTTAAGTCGTAGTTTTTATGTTGTAGATAATCAAAAAGTCTCCATTTCCAGATTCCTTCACCTGTGATCACACTCGTTTTAAGTCCATTTTTTTCTCCAAAAGATATAAAAGGATAGTTAGTTTTTATCTTTTTAATGTTTTGGTTGAGATACACATTAGAAGCTGCTCCTGCCTTGTATTCTCCAAAAGGAGTCACCAACGGAGGAAAAGTCTTTAGTTTATTCTTTAAATTGTCTGACGTTGTAAATAGGGTGAAACCATTATTAAACTCTGCTTGGATTTCTTCACTATTTTTGCTATTTCCATTGATTTGGATGACGTCTTGGCTCTTATTAAATTTCACCAATGAAGTTTGCATGCCGACCACAAATATTCTAGGTATGTTATTTTTGTCTAACTGTGCTACAATTCCTGAAATATGAGTTGTTTCAGAAGGTAAATTATGTAAAATAACAAGGTTGTATTTTGAAATATTTTCTTTCAAATCACCTGGAAAAGCTATATCTACTTCATAATTTTTGTTTGAAGTAATAATGGATTTGAAAGCAGCAAGATCAGGGTGTGGTGCATTGCCAAGTAGTAATATTTTTTGTCTTGCATCAAGCACTTCTATAAAGAACTCTTTTACATTGTTGTTTAGGTTATATTCACCATTTACAGATGATAATCTAACTCTATATCTGATGACACCACTTTGATTTGCATCTACTAGAAACGTTTTTGTGGTAAAAAAGGAGTTTGTACCTATAGATATATTTTCTTGGGCAATTTTTTTAGATTGACCATTTGTCATCATTTCTAAGGTTAAATTGGTCGAATTACCTATACAATTGAATGCAGATACATCGACTTGGATAGAAAATTTATCACCCAAATATGCTATTTTGTTATGCAATACATTGAGAAAGTACAGATCTTTTTTTTGTGTGGTATCTCCGAGAGCCACTGTATATAAAGGAGCATTAAATTTAGTGTCTGTATAGAGTGGATTGTTTCCTTCATTAAAGATACCATCTGTGCCCATGATGACAGCTCCAAGGTTTTGATCCGAATAATTGTCTGTGATGTATTGGAATAGTTTTGAAATATTGGTTGTCTTAGCATTAAAACTGTCTACTTTTTCAGGAGCTACATCAGACCCGAAGTGGATATGTTTTACATCATATTTGCCTTCGAAAGCTTTATCGAGTGCTTGTAAATTGGATTGATAAAGATCTACAGCTTCAGATTTTTCACTTTCTTTTATTGATTCTGAATTATCAGTTGCAATAAGGATAAGTGGTGTTTTGGTATCTTCTTCTATCGTCTTTACAAATGGAGACAGTAAAAGCAGAGCTATAAAAGTGACAGAAAGAGCTCTTAAAAGACCAAGACCTTTTGTGAATAATGGGGTATATTCAGAAAATCTTTTGTCTCTGAAATACATGAGTAATGCGTATCCAACACCAAGTGCCAAACAAAAAAACACATACCACCAAGGATAAGAAAAACTAAATGTATTAATCACACGTTAATAATTAAGTCGCAAATATTAAAAAATAAAGTCCATTAGACAAGTTAAACAAGGAAGTTTAAGATATTATTAAATAAATTTGCAATGTTTAGGTACTTAAAACGTTAGAATAATAAAAAAGATTTGAAGAAATCGATTAAAATGATGATCGATTTTGTGAATGATGATATTTCAGACTGTTTAAAAAATAAAATTTTATAATGAAGCAATATATTTTACTTTTAATGTTGTTTTTGACTTCTTCGCTAGCGCAGGCATCTTATGTACTCGTGCCAATGGAGCATGATAAACAAACTAACCACCTCAAAGCTTATGGTATCGCCTATTGGGTGATAAATCAAAATGTAGAAGCTTACTGGTTGCTAAATTATCGTGGTGGAAGTTTTGCTTTTGCCTACTCCAAAACTATAGAAGCCGAATGTAAGGTCAGAGGCGTAAGTTATTCAGTAATATCAGATGCACAATGGATATCTATCAGAAATCAAATCAGCAATCCAGAAGTAAATCAAGAAGCTATTAAGCTCGAGAAAGCGCCCAAAATAGCGGTTTACACTCCAGATTTTAACCCCAAAGGTAATCGTATTCAGCCGTGGGATGATGCTGTGACTTTAGTATTGACCTATGCTGAGATACCATTTGACAAGGTGTATGATAGACAGGTTTTGGAAGGGAAGTTGGCTGAGTATGATTGGCTACATTTACATCACGAAGATTTTACAGGTCAGTATGGTAAGTTTTTTCAGAGTCAAGGAGGTACGCCTTGGTATAAACTTAATCAACAAAAAACTGAAGAAATCGCAAAATCATTGGGTTATGCCAAAGTTTCTCACTTAAAGTTGGATGTGGCCAAAAGAATCAAAGAATATGTTGAAGGTGGTGGTTTTATGTTTGCGATGTGTTCGGCAACAGATACATATGATATCGCATTGGCGGCCGAAGGTTTAGACATCTGTGCAGAAATGTATGATGGTGATGGTTTTGACCCTACGGCACAATCCAAACTTGACTTTACTAAAACATTTGCTTTTAGAGATTTTGAGCTGAACCTCAATCCTTTGCAATATGAACACTCAGACATTGATAGTAAAAATAGAAACGTGACACCAGAAGTAGATTACTTCACACTTTTTGAATTCTCAGCTAAGTGGGATCCAATTCCGACAATGTTGTGTCAGAATCATACCCTTACTTTAAAAGGATTTATGGGCCAAGCTACAGCATTTAAAAAGAATCTTGTAAAACCAGATGTCCTGATACTTGGTGAGACAAAATCTGCTAATGAGGTAAGGTATCTACATGGTTCCCATGGTTTCGGTACGTGGACATTCTATGGTGGACATGATCCTGAAGATTATCAGCATTTTGTAAATGATCCAGAGACAGATCTTAATTTACATCCCAATAGTCCTGGTTATAGATTGATCTTAAACAATATTCTGTTTCCTGCCGCACAAAAGAAAAAGAGAAAGACATAGATGTTTAGCAATGGTTTTGGTGGTGTCTGACCTGATCATTAAAAATCATTGCTTTGAAGCCACTTTTCAATGGATAAAAGAATAAAGTAAATGAAAGGATAAGGTTTCGTTAAATATAAATAAATGTGGTTTTAAGAGAAGGGCTTAGGAATTTAGTTACATTTATATATATCATACTCTGCCATTCATGAAATCCTTTCAGTCCATTACATTATAGTTATTTGTGACAACAAATATAATTTGTCAAAACGTAACCCAAATGGGTTAGAAAACGATTTTTAAAAATAAATATGTGAATAAAATGTGCTTTTTATTTGTAATTATAAAATAAAATACCTTACCTTTGAAATGATTATTAAATTTATTTCTTAACATGATAGCACTGTCTAACGACCTAAATCGACTTTTTCCTAAAAACCGATGCTAGCTAAAAAAAATAGGATGATGACTTTTCCGGCAATTTTTCAGAACTATCAAAAAATTATCAAAAATGATAAAAAAAAGTATTAAAGTAATTACGAATTACGAATTACGAATTTTCGATGCTTAGACGCATGAATTTTTTCTTTATTGCAATGCTTATGGCTATTTTTTTAAAACCTGATGTGGGATGGGGACAAGGTAGTTTTTGTGGAGAAGCTCCTTTTCATCAGGCCACATCTACACATCCTGACTCAATTTATTATGATAGGTTTGGAAATAGTTATGATCTTTATCCGATAGGTCAAAATGCTCCATCAGGTGGTACTGCAATTCAAACTATAATGTTTACTTTAACTTTTAGCAATAATTATACTTTAGCTGAAAGAAATCTATGCGAAACGGTATTTAATGAAATATCTTCGTTGATCAACCAAAGACAATTGACTAATGCTTGTGGTGATCCAATATCCAATCAGCCTATCATTATTAACTTCAGCAAATCTATGTCGCTCCCAACAGCTGTTGCAGCGGTTGGTTCGCCTAGGTTTATGGGGGTTGATATTACATGTCCTGATGATGGTAAGAGGTTGGTTCATTCTAGGGTGTATTCTAAACTAAATGGTATTAATTTCATAAATGGAGATTTTTTAACCGATGGAGATATTATACTTAATTCAAATTTTAGTTTTTTTACAGGTTTCCCAAACCAATGTCCAAATAATTTATTAGATTTATATACAATTATGATGCACGAAGCAATGCATGTCATTGCATTTCATCCACTCATTAGTGATACTGATATTAATTTCATTTCTGATTACGATTTGTTATTTAAAGATAATAATGGTGATGTTATTGCTTCAAATAATAGTTGCCAAAGTCCATGCTATGAGTCAATATTTACAGCTTGTACAGGCACAAATGGTGATTGCAACCTTACTGTAGGTAGCCAAAACAACAATGTTGCTTCAATAGCCCATCTTGAGAACCCAAATAGTGTGATGTTTCCAGGTGTAAGTTTTGGAGAAAGACGAACATTGCAAAATAATGAGGTACAAATATTATGCGAGATGGGATATAGTACTACGGCATGTCTCGAAAGTCCATTTGTGTCTCAAAATATGTTTGGTAATGTACAAAGAACTTGCTCAGAATATTCAGGATGTTGTTCGAACATTTATAAATTTTGTAAAGATGAAGAAAACAAAACAATAATGCACTCAGATTTGCTATGTTTTGCGCACAGTTCACACCCAATAAATATCTTGTCGGTAGAAGGTCGTCTAATTACAGTTACTGAATTGACAGATAGAATTATTGTTTCAGACCCAGCCAATCGAGGTCGAGGACAAATAATTTGTACATACCAAGTTGAACTTCCAAATCAATTATGTAAGACTTTTAGTCAATCGTTTACAGTACAATTTGATCCTACATGTGAGTGTGAGTTTACGCCACAAAATGATTGTGAAAATATTATTTGTTATT
>JBGSOH010000081.1:0-4371 GCA_041739205.1 Saprospiraceae bacterium | reverse complement strand
CAGTTGCAGGCGTAGTCGCCTCTCTTACTTCTATTAGTATCCAGTCTGTCGCTGTTGCAGGAATAGATGGAGCAGTTACCATAGGCGCATTAAAAGGTGCATTAGAATATGGCGAAACTAAAGGTATTAAACTATTGCTATTTAGGGTAGTAGTCATGGTCGTACCTGATGGAAGTGCACCAGCTAAGTATGCCTTTAAATTTACCTTTCCAAAGAAATTCATACCTGACAATCTTACATCTGTATTAGTTGTACTAGCTATCACTGTACTAGCTCCACTGCTAGATCCATCAAATCTCCAGTCTCCGGTGTGGAATGTGGCACCTTTAATAAGTGATGCCATACCTACTCTATCACTTGGCTCTACATAAGTACCTGTCATAGTATTTGTGTATCCATCTATACCTGTAGCAGCTACTTGCCACTCCCTATTGATATAGTCAGACGCATCGTCATACTTGTCTGTCATCATGAGTGGATCAATAATCGCTCTACCACCCAATGTAGCAGCTGTGTATGTAGTACCAGTAACTACACTAGACACAGGGGTATAATTGGTAAGGTCTCCAACTTCTAGATTTACAGTGGCATTGCCTGCTACAGTCTTGATTAATCTGCCTGCACCAGTTGTAGCTACATACTCATTAGGATCTACACCTGTGATGTCAGCGCTAGTTGGCAATACAAGACTTTGCGCCCCAGTTACTATTCTAGTGTCATCACCATTAAAGTTTAGTGTACCTGCGATAGACATGCTATTATCTACTAGTAAGATATCTCCACCATTTTTAGACATTTCTACATTTCTTAATACTGCACCACCTGTAGAAACATTGGCATCTGCGGTACCGATAAATCGTACGGTGGATGGATCTGTAGATGTGAATGTTGCATTATTGTCGAAATTGCCTTGTACTTCTAGTGTACCACTATTGGTCACCGTACCGCTATTGTTGATAAAATCCGTCTCTACCCTTAGTGTCGCTCCCGGTTGAATCGTCACCGTAGCACCATTGTTGATAAACTGAGCCTGAACTGCCCCAGCTATCAGAGAAAGAAACATCAGAATGTTTAATCTTCTCATATGATTATTAAATTTAAAAGTTTAAAAATTTATGTAAAAATAATACAATTATTAATATCGCACACATCAATATATTTAAATGATGGTTTTTTCTTATTGAAATGTGTCATTTTGTGAGTAAACCGTTACCCGAGTCCACATGAAACTCAAAATGTATACCTTTCATGATTTTCGTTTTACTTGTACAAAAGCCATTCCACGTTTGGAAACTTAAGTCTAAAAAGATGTCAAAAGTAAGATTTTTGCTGATTTATATTCAATTGGTAAAATTACAACTAATCGATATACCAAATGATTTTTAAATGTCAAACACTAAATTTTGTTAGTAAACGGTCACTTTTTGTGAGCGAAAGAAAGAATTCGCTCAAATTGAGAAGTGTAAAATGGGTTTTGATCTGTGTAGATGAAACGATTAAGTGGCTAGATACCCTAAAAGATTTATGGATTATTTGATTTGATGGCTCGAAGACACATCTCTGTCCCGATGGCTCAAAGACATCGTAACGGTTTTGGGGTTGGTCATTGAGTTACCAATAGGCTGACTTGAAGCCAGACCATCGAATGAGAATGCAAGGCCATTGGGTTGTGAAATAATAATTTCTCCATATTGTCAAAAATTATCATTATTTATCTAGCTTTGTGGGGCTAAAATTCCAATGATATGCGTGACAAAATGGTCAGACTTCGAGATTTAAAAAACAGAGCTTTGCTTGGTGGTGGACAAGATAGAATCAATAAACAACACGAAAAAGGCAAACTCACAGCCCGTGAACGTGTAGAATTGCTCTTGGACAGAGGATCATTTGAAGAGATCGGAATGTTAAAAGAGCATAGGTCTTTTGATTTTGGCATGGAACATCAACAGTATCCTGGAGACGGTGTGATCACAGGTTATGGTACGATAGCGGGTAGATTGGTATATTTATTTGCGCAAGATTTTACGGTATTTGGTGGAGCACTATCAGAGACGCATGCCGAAAAAATATGTCGTATCATGGATCTTGCTGTCGAAAATGGTGCGCCATGTATAGGATTGAACGATTCAGGTGGCGCAAGAATACAAGAAGGTGTCAATAGCTTGGGCGGATATGCTGATATATTCTATAGAAATACCAAAGCTTCAGGTGTCATTCCACAATTATCAGCTATTATGGGACCATGCGCAGGTGGTGCAGTATATTCTCCTGCTATCACAGATTTTATCATCATGGTAGAACAATCTTCGTATATGTTTGTGACCGGACCCAATGTAGTCAAAACCGTAACCAATGAAGAAGTTACTTCAGATGCTCTAGGCGGAGCGTCAACACATTCTACCAAAAGTGGTGTCACCCATCTAACAGCAGTCAATGATCTAGAATGTATCGAAAAATTAAAAACTTTACTATCGTATATACCACAAAATAGTAATGAAAAAGCACCATCAAAGCCATACACCACGGACCATGAATATCGCGATGTATTGAATGGAATCATCCCAGAAAACTCGATGCACCCATATGATATGAAAGAAGTCATACATGGCATCGTAGATGATGGAAGTTTTTTTGAGATACATGAGTCTTATGCTGAAAATATCGTGGTAGGTTTTGCAAGGATAGCAGGAAGAAGTATCGGCATTATCGCCAATCAACCCTACGCTTTGGCAGGAGTATTAGATGTAGAAAGTAGTAAAAAAGGAGCTAGATTTGTAAGGTTTTGTGATTGTTTCAATATTCCTATGTTGGTACTAGTAGATGTGCCAGGATTCCTACCAGGTACGGATCAAGAATGGCACGGTATCATTACTAATGGTGCAAAACTTCTATATGCATTCAGTGACGCTACAGTACCTAGAATCACCGTCATCACCAGAAAAGCATATGGTGGTGCATACGATGTGATGAACTCCAAACATATAGGCGCTGATATGAATTACGCATGGCCAACGGCTGAAATTGCTGTCATGGGTGCCAAAGGAGCGAGTGAAATCATATTCAAATCTGAAATATCAAAAGCTGAAAACCCTGCCGAAAAACTGGTAGAAAAAGAAGCTGAATACCAAGAAAAATTTGCTAATCCTTATCGAGCTGCGGCAAGGGGATTTGTAGATGAAGTGATCGAACCAAGGGAGACAAGACGCAAGTTAATCAAATCCTTTGCGATGTTGGAACACAAAAAAGTGGCGTTACCAAATAGGAAACATGGTAATATCCCGATGTAAGAAAAGCAGCATTAACCTTTCACCAAAAAACCAAATTTAAAACAAAGATGCAGTCGGAAAATAATAAGATACAGATTTATGTGACAGGTGGCACATTTGACAAAGACTACAACTATATCACGGGACAATTATACTTTAAAGATACACATTTACACCAGATGTTTGTGCGGGGTAGATCCACCTTGGATGTAGACATCAAAACCCTAATGATGCTAGACAGTTTGGAGATCCAAGATGCAGACCGAGAGATCATCATTTACAGTTGCAAAAATAGTCCTTATGACAAAGTGGTCATCACACATGGCACAGATACTATTGTAAAAACGGCAGAAGCTATTGCAAAACATAATATACCTAAAACGATCGTACTTACAGGTGCCATGATTCCTTATGCTTTTGGTACATCATCAGATGGATTTTTTAATCTTGGTGCGGCCTTAGCCTTTGTGCAGACTTTGGGTCATGGTGTATATGTGGCTATGAATGGAAGGTATTACCATTGGGATAAGGTTAGAAAAAATACACAGACTGGATATTTTGAGCAAGTGTAATATTGAGAAGATGGCTCGAAGACAGATGTCAATTCCAACATTAAAGGTTTATAAACCATGAAAGAATTAAGGGAAGTTAAGGGTTTAATTCTTTCAACACTGTCTTAATTACCATTTAGGTGCAGTTTCAATCAAAACATACCGATAGGCTGTCTCGAAGCCAGACTATCGGAAGATATTCTAAGCCAGATCATGGGGAGCAGTATTACAAACCAATTTTTTTTATAATCTCTAGCACTTTTGACTCGCTCAATCCTGTAATGTTAACGATCATAGGAATCTTAATATCATTTTTTAGGCAATTTTTTATGACATCAATTGTGTTTTGTTCAATGCCTTTGCCTATTCCTCGTTCGATTCCTTGCTCGATTCCTTTGCCAATTCCTTTTTCGATTCCTTTTTCGATTCCTTTCTCGATTCCTTTTTCAATTCCTTTTTCGATTAGACGATCGTATGTACTCATAATTTTATCTTTTGATGGTTTCAACCCAAAATTAAGTTAGGATTTTCGAAGCCAGACTATCGGAGGAAGT
>JBGSOH010000654.1:0-12560 GCA_041739205.1 Saprospiraceae bacterium | reverse complement strand
ACAAGAGCTCATGCACATTATATTGTCACAGAGTATGGCTATGCCTATTTATATGGTAAGAATTTAAGACAAAGGGCAAAAGCACTGATTGATATTGCACATCCTGATGACCGTGATGCTTTGGAGAAAGCTTGTTTTGAGCGATATAAAGTGTTTTAAGTTTGTTGGATTCTTAAAAAAGTGTGGTATAGTTTTTTAAATGCTTAAATCTTGAGTCTACTCCGAAAAGTACTTGGTTGAAATAAATTGTAAACTCTTGATTTCTACTACCTTGATAACAAATTGTTTCTTTTCAAGGTGTAGGGTAAAAAACGGTTGGTTATCATATTTTGAGTTTTTTCGGAGTTGACTCAATCTACTATATGATTTAGGTACGAGCAATTTTTTTTTTTGGAAAACTTCTCAGTTTTTGTAAAAGCAAAGTTATTACTACATTTGCATTTTGGCAAATCAAAACACGTATGCTCAATAATAAACAAATAGCCAATCAATTTGATCTTCTGGCAAAATTGATGGAATTGCATGATGAAAATCCTTTTAAAATAAGATCTTATGCCAATGCTTACCTTAGCCTTAGAAAGCTAGAAGGTGATCTAAGCACCATGGGGAAGGAAGCTATTGCGTCTATTCCCGGAGTAGGAAATGCTGTAGCCGACAAAATAGAAGAATTGGTCACAAATGGTCAGATGGCTTTGCTACAGAAGTATAAGGAAATGACGCCATCAGGTATCCAAGAAATGCTTTCCATAAAAGGCCTTGGTCCCAAAAAAGTCAAGCAGATATGGAAAGAAATGGAAATTACTACCATAGGTGAGTTATTGTATGCATGCAATGAAAATAGACTTGTGTCTTATAAAGGTTTTGGTGAGAAACTTCAAGACGAAATAAAAAGCAAAATTGAATATTTCATGGATGCAAGAGGCAAATTTTTATACGCCCACGTTATCCATCATGGAGAATCTTTAGTAGAGAAATTAGCTAATACTTTTCCTGACTACAAATTTAGTCTTTGTGGTGAGTTAAGACGAAAAATGCCAGAAGTCGGTGGAATAGAGATATTGACAAATGTAGAAATAAATGACATCCAAGCTGCTTTTCAAGATTTGAATATCATAGATGAAAATGGGCTACTGTATTACCAGAATATACCAACTTCATTTTATCATTCAGATTTGAATTTATTTTATACCCAATTATTTAACCTTTCAGGATCAGATGATTTTTTACATGAAATCCACATTCCTGAAGGAAATTATCAGTCAGAAGAAGGTATTTTTAATGCATTAAATCTACAGTTTATTCCCGCTGAATATAGAGAAACAAAAGGAGTAATCAGCTTATACCAAAATGGCTTGACTCCGCCACAACTCATAGAAGTCGTTGATATAAAGGGTATTATACACAATCACTCTACTTATAGCGATGGACTTCATAGTCTTGAGCAGATGAGTGATTATGTCAAAGCTTCTGGTTATGAATATTTTGTGATTTCAGACCACTCAAAATCAGCTGGTTATGCAGGTGGTTTGCAAGAAGAAAGGGTAGTCATGCAATGGAGAGAAATAGACCAATTAAACCATAAATACAGTGATACTTTTAAAGTCTACAAAAGTATAGAAAGTGATATTCTATCTGATGGTTCTCTAGATTATAGCCAAGATTTGTTAAAGGAATTTGATTTGGTCATTGCTTCTGTACATTCGGTCTTGAATATGGATATTGAAAGAGCCACATCTAGATTAATAAAAGCCATTGAAAATCCATATACGCGTATTTTGGGGCATCCTACAGGTAGGTTGTTGCTTGCAAGGGCAGGTTACCCTATCGATTACAAAAAGGTCATAGATGCATGTGCTGCAAATGGTGTAGTCATGGAATTAAATGCCAATCCACAGCGCTTAGACATTGATTGGACTTGGATTTCTTATTGCATGGAAAAGGATGTTTTAGTATCTATAAATCCTGATGCGCATTCCAAAGAATCTATTCATTATGTTAAGTATGGAGTAATAGCAGCTAGAAAAGGTGGACTGACCAAAGAAGCTTGTTTGTGTACCAAATCTAGACATGAATTTGACGCATGGTTAAGCCAAAAATAAACATGCTTGTTAAACCTTTCTGTTTTCTGTTAATTACTTGTTAATCGGTATCAAACTAGAAACAGAAGTACTAGAAATATCATTTTTAGATTTAATTTTGTGATCGTATTTAATCAAATTTCGTAATCTTTAAAAATTAATCAATAATGAAAAGTTTTAATTTCTTAACGGTTTTAGTTATCGCTACCGTTTTTGTATTTACTTCTTGCAAAGAAAAAACAGGTGATGATGCAAATGCAGCAGTAACAACTGAAGCTTCAACTGATCCTGCTGCAGCAGCAACTGACGGTTCTGCTGTAAATGCAGCTGATGCAATGGCAGGTGGAGAAGCAGCAACTCCAGTACCAACAGGTCCACTTACTTCAATTAAATTTGAACAAGATACTTATGACTGGGGTAAAGTAATGGATGGTGAAAAAGTAACACACGTTTTCAAATTCAAAAACACAGGTAACGAGCCACTTATCATCAGTAATGCAAAAGGTAGCTGTGGTTGTACAGTTCCTGAGTGGCCAAAAGATGCAATCGCTCCAGGTAAATCAGGTGAAATCAAAGTTGTATTTGATTCTAAAGGAAAAGGTGGAGTTGGTGGAAAAGAAGACACTAAAAAAATAACTATCACAGCTAACACTGATCCTGCAGATACTTACTTGAATATCAAAGGTAAAGTAGATAAAAAAGAAGGTGAAGCAGCTGCTCAATAATTGACAATTGTAAAACAATCTTATAAAAAAGGCTGTTCTGTTCATCAGAGCAGCCTTTTTTCGTTTTAATCTATCATATTTGTAAAAGTATTTATTTTTGAAAAATTATTTATCTCTCATCAAGTTCAGCCATACGATTTTTGCTTTACCCTTCGCTATGATTGGTTTTTTCCTTGGTTATGAATCATCAGGTAGTAGTTTTCAACCATTGCTTTTAGTTTTGGTGATATTATGTATGGTATTTGCTAGAAGTGCTGCTATGGCCTTTAATAGATGGCTAGACAGAGATATTGATGCTAGCAATCCTAGGACAGTGGTAAGAGAAATACCTTCAGGGTTGGTGTCAGAAAAAGCTGCCTTCTGGTTTGTCATTTCGAATGCTACATTGTTTGTCATTACTACGTATTTTATAAACACCATTTGTTTTTTGTTAAGCCCTGTGGCATTATTAGTCATTTTGGGGTATTCGTACACAAAACGATTTACTGCATTCTGTCATCTCGTTTTAGGACTTGGGCTAGCACTTGCACCTGTTGGTGCTTATCTGGCAGTTACCGGATATTTTGATATTATACCAGTTTTAATCGGTGGTTCTGTATTGTTTTGGGTGGCTGGTTTTGATGTCATTTATGCTTTGCAAGATGAAGGATTTGATAGGTCTAAAGAATTGCATTCCATTCCTGTGGTATTTGGTACTAAAAATTCTATGAATCTCTCTTCACTGATGCATTTTATATCTATTTGTTTGATCGTTTCAGCGGTTATCCTTTCTTCACAGTCATTTGAATCTATAGGATTGCTCGGTTTTATTGGGCTTGGTCTTTTTATATCTCTGCTTATTTATCAACATTTAATTATTAAGCCAAATGATTTGTCTAGAATAAATCTTGCCTTTTTTACTACAAATGGTGTAGCAAGTTTGATATTTGGGAGTTTATTTATTATCGATTTGCTTATTTGATTGAAATTTTCATCTTGCTTTTTTAATTAGTTTATCTTTAGATATGTCCTAATCGCTTGATTTTAGGCTACTAAGAGATTTTTAGCTACCTTTGCACTTTATTTTACAAAATTGTTATAATGACGTTTAGAGACCTTAATCTCAATAAACCACTTTGGACTGCACTCGATGAAGGTGGATATACCAAACCAACTACAATCCAATCAAAAGCTTTTTCAGTGATCATGTCGGGTAGGGACGTGCAGGGTATTGCGCAGACAGGTACAGGAAAGACAATTGCTTACTTACTCCCACTACTCAAGATGTGGACCTTTAGTAAAGATAGACATCCCCAAATATTAATTGTGGTCCCTACTAGAGAACTTGTGGTACAAGTGGTAGCCCAAGCTGAGGAAATTGCAAAATATACCAATGCCGTAGTCAGAGGTGTATTCGGAGGCACTAATCTGAAATCTCAGGCCGCTGAAATTGCGGATGGATTAGATATTATCGTGGGCACACCAGGTAGATTATTGGATTTGGGATATCACGGAGCACTTAATCTAAGAATGATAAAAAAACTAGTTATCGATGAAGTAGATGAAATGCTCAATCTTGGTTTTAGGTCTCAGTTAGAACACTTGATGGATTTGCTTCCTGAAAAAAGGCAGAATCTTATGTTTTCTGCAACGATTACTGACGAAGTGGAAGCTTTGATAGGGGAATATTTTAATGCACCAGAAAAAATAGAAGCTGCTCCTTCAGGTTCACCTTTGTCCAATATTAATCAATACCTATATAGAGTACCAAATTTTAATACCAAAATAAATCTATTGGAATTGCTTCTTGCTGAAAAGAAGGAAATGACTAAAATTTTGATATTTGTATCGACAAAGGCCTTGGCAGATGAGCTTTATGCAGGTATTGTAGAGAAATATCCGACTAGCACAGGTGTTATTCACTCCAATAAGGATCAGAATTACAGATTTAACTCCGTGAATCAGTTCCAAAATGGCACTTTCAGAATGCTGATCGCGACAGATATCATTGCCAGGGGACTTGATATAGAAGATGTATCACATGTTATTAATTTTGATTTGCCTGACGAGCCACAAAATTATGTGCACAGAATAGGACGTACAGGTAGGGCTGATAAAAAGGGAGAAGCCATATCACTTGTCGGTGACTTAGAAGCAGATTATCTAGACGAAATTCAGGAATTGATGAATTATCAAATCCCTGTCAATACATTACCTGAAGACTTAGTTATTTCTGATGTACTTACGGATGCTGAAATTCCAAAGGTACAGATGAAAAACATTCTTGGTAAAGTGCCAAAGATGAAAGAAGACACTGGTGCTTTTCATGAAAAGAAAGCCAAAAACAAAAAAGTTAATGCCAAAGTCAGATATGTCACCAAGATGCAAGAGAAGTATGGGAAACCAAAGACTCGCGGGCAAAAAAAGAAGAAGAAATAAATAAAAAGGGGGACAAAATCCCCCTTTTTGTTTTTAGAAAACTATACTAAGTAAGACTGCTGAACCTGCTATGATCCATGGCACAGTTTTCATTAATTCCTTTGTGTACGCATTTGTATTGTCTTGCACAGGAGTATAGTTGTACTTGGGTCTTCTTGCCTTGATGGTTACATCAGATTGGAGTAACTTAGCTCGTGAATTTTCACGTGTTGCCTGAAAGTAACTCTTAGGTTTCAAACCCATTTCGAAAGGACTGTTGTAACTAATAAACGTTGTCATAATAAATATTTAAATTAGAATAAAATTTTGTTTAATGTATATATTTGTATGTAATTAATAATTATGTTCTTTGTATTTAATAATTACAAAATTAAATATAAATACATAACGCAGTAATTGGTGTAAATGTTTCATTATGAGACACTTTTGTGATAAACACTATTTTTTTGTCGATGAATGTAGCTAAATTTCTGATTTTGGGAAATTAGTTTATCATTCCATTACTTCACAATAATAGAAATTAGTTGGTGACCATATAAGAATACTCTGTCCTTTATTTTATAGAAAATACATCAATACTTTAAAAAAGTAAAAGCATCGTCTGTAGAAGTCTTGTCGTCAAATAAATAACCTTCTTCTTTAAACTGTATTAGGTCTTCAGGAGATGTACATTTATTGCGAATGATATAAGATGCCATAATGCCACGAGCTTTTTTGGCATTAAATGAGACAAAAGTTCGTTTCCCATTTTTTTCTTCCAGGAAGTTTATATCGATAATTTTGGCTTTTAATTTCTTTTTATCCACAGCTTTGAAGTATTCATTTGATGCTAGATTTACCAAGTACTTGGAGTTAATATCTTTCAGGTCATCATTTAATAGCGTTGTAATTTTATCTCCCCAAAATTCATAAAGATTTTTTCCTTTTTTGTTTTCTAAGCTGATACCCATTTCAAGCCTGTATTCTTGCATCAAGTCCAATGGTCTTAGAACTCCATATAATCCAGACAAAATTCGTAGATGGTCTTGTGCGTAATTGATGTCTGATATGGTAAGTTCTTCAGCTTTGAGACCTAGATAAACTTCTCCTTTAAAAGTGAAAAGTGCGGCATTACTGTTCTTTTGCGTATATTCAGGGCTAAATTGTTTGTAGCGTTGATAATTCAGGATAGCTAACTTTTCACTAATGTCCATCAGTTTCATTAAGTCACCTGGTTTTTTCTTTTTCATAATGGCGACCAAGGTTTTTGTTTGTGGCAAAAGCCTTGGAAGCGTATGAGTTTCAGTTTTTTTGGGTGTATTGTCGAGTGTTTTAGCAGGGGAAATGATGGCAAGCATAGGTTATTGTATAAATTGAATAATGAATTAATAAAACGACACTATCTCATTTTGGTTTAAAATCCAATAAAAAAGCCTCATTCAGATCATATCCGAATGAGGCTTTATATGTTTAAGATTAATTTCTTATCCTTTGATCAAGCTTGGTTCAGCTGCTGGAACTGCTTTATCTTCTTTTACAGGTAAAACTGTACCTATAACTTGAAGTACGTGATTGTCAGGTCCTTCGTTTGTTGTAATAGTGATAGATTTGTTAATAGCACCTGGTCTTTTTGTGTCATATCTTACTTCTATTGTAGAACTTTGACCTGGAGCGATTGGTTCCTTAGGCCATGTAGGTACTGTACATCCACATGATCCTCTTGCATTTTTGATAACTAATGGCTCAGTACCTGTGTTTGTGAATTTTACTACTCTTAATGGCTCAGAACCATGCTCGATTGTACCATAATCTACCGTTAAAGACTCGAAAGTCATTTTTGAATCTGCTTTTTCTACTGCTGCTGCTTCTGAAACCGCTGCTGCTTGTTCAGCTTTGATTTGCGCAGACTTCATAGAAGCTTCTTTTTTAAGATCGCCAGCTGTTTTTACTGGAATTGGTGCTTTTTCGCTTACTTGAGCAGAAAGAGAGAAACTCACTAATACTAATAATGAAAATAAAACTTGTTTCATCCTTTTTAATTATTTAATGTTAATAATATTACTTTTGAAGTACAAATATAATGCTATAAATGAACTTGACAAATAAAAAGTTCTAAACCCGCTGTTAAAGTACTGTTAAGGAGCTGATGAGAAGGTTAGTTTCATACTTTTATCTATTGATTTTTAAGCTATTTATTTGGTAAATGATGTTTTTTTAAAGCAATTCGGAATTATATTTCTAAAAATAATTAATGGAAAGTGTTATTTAACTATTATAAATACTGGCTTATTAAATCTAAGGTAGAAGTAAGTAAATGGATATTGAAAAATACCTTATATTTATCTTTTAATTGCAATCCGTAAAAAAATGATTATGAGTTCAGCAGGTCACATTATGAACATGATTAACACGATCAAACAAAATAGAGCTATGCAAAAGTCTCGACGTGATGATTATAAAAATAAAAATAATAACAGAACTGAATTGTCAAATCAAGGTTTTCATGTACCAAATACGCCATACGAAAGAATATACAAAGGAAGTTTTGCAAAGAAAATGAGTATTGCTGTATTCGTTATAATGTTAATAGTGATACTCCTAGTGGTATTTATTTTTGTTTCTTAGAAATCCAAATCAAAAAGGTTAATGTCAATATCCCATATAATTCCAAGCAGAGTCGTAATATCCTTCTTTCTCTATATGATTAATCAAAGAAACGAATAACGGATGCTGCCCCAAAGTGGCGCTATCTCCCACCAAAACCAATTTTTTCTGAGCTCTAGTCATGGCTACATTCAGTCTTCGTTCGTCTTTCAAAAAACCTATCTCGCCATTATCATTACATCTTACCATCGAAATGTAAATCAGCTCCTTTTCCTGACCTTGAAATCCATCTATTGAATTGACCTCGATATCCATTGCTCTCAAGTCAGCATCTTCACTGATTTGATTACGTACATAACGCACTTGTTCTGAATATGGACTAATAATACCTATCGACACACCTAGAAGTTTCTCTCTATTAGCCAAAATATGTTCTCTGATGATAAAAAACTCTCCATGATTGGCATAACTTCGATGTTCATTATTCATCACTTCTTCAAATCCACATCCTGCAGTATCTATCAATACCAAAGGCAATTGATCATTTCTAATGGTACGATTGGCTACATCTTGATGTGAAATAAGTTGATTACCATAATATTTTTCATTAGAAAAACCCAAGATTTTATGATGCATCCGATATTGTTCATTCAGCAACGAACTAAAGGAAATATGGTCTGTCATCAGGTCTAGAATTGTGGTCTCAAGTCCGAGTTTGACTGCTTCTGTACTTTTGACAGTCGGCGGCAGTTGTTTGTGATCGCCCGCAAGTATGACTCTTTCAGCCTTGAGTATGGCATTCCAACATTCAGGTTCCAAAGCTTGAGATGCTTCGTCTATAATGACCGTTTTGAAATGCAAATCTTTCAAAATCCTATTGCTGACACCAATTAGCGTTGTTGCTATCACTTGACTGCCAAGCACGATGTCGTCTATGAGTCTGTCTTCAAGTTCTATGACCCATTTGCGAAGTTCTCGGGCTTCTTTTCTTAATTCACGCTTTTCGTCACGCTCTTCAGGACCAAAATTCCTTTTGAATTGTGAAGCTTTTTTGTCCGTCTCATGGGCTTGGATTTTGACTTTTTTAATGTGATTCCAGTCTTGGTGGTTTCTCACTTTTTCTTCTATGGTCAAATGCATTAAGTCATCATGGATACGTGTGATATTACCAACACGAAGTACAGAAATGCCACGCAAAGATAACCTTTCAGCTAAGAGATCCACTGCATTATTGCTTGATGCACAGACAAGTATCCTTTTTTCGCTCTTGAGCAATGTCTCGGCTAGCGCTACAAGGGTAGTTGTTTTTCCAGTACCAGGCGGACCATGTATGATGGCAAGATTTGGCGCTTTGAGAGATGATTTTATAGCTTCTTTTTGAGAATTATTGATGTCTTTACGATGATCTACTAATCCTTCTATTTCTATGGCTAATGGATATTGTTCCATTGATTGTTTTGCTATTCCATCACGGATGACCCTGTGGTAATCCTTTTTAGTATCGATGATGGCTTTGATGGCTTTTTCCATCACTTTATATGGTTTATCATCGTAAATGACTTCCACACCTGTGATTCCACGATCAAAAAGGTCCATTCTATCTGCCTGATCCGTATGCAAAAGCAATCTCATCTTGTCACCACGTACTGCAGAAACGACTACCTTAAATTCTACTTTTTCGTCTTGTACATTAAAAATAGAAGCTGCCATTCCTTCCGAAAAACGATGGCTATTCTCCAGATTTTTAGTTCGTTGTACTTCTATTTCTAAGTATTCTCCTATGGTATAAGACTTTCTAATGATGTTGACAGGGTACCACACAAAGCCAACGTTGACTTTCTGTTGCATGGTTTTACTCTCATTCAGTGACTTAAAAAATGCTTCATCATGTTTTCTTTCTGCATCGATGGCTTTCAATAAAGTTTGGTATCTGTTTTGATCTTGACTCATAGGGGCAAAGGTAGAAAAAATGATTGAAAGACTAAATGGATATTCAATGAAGGAAATGTATAATTGACGGAATGGTCATACAAGAAATTGGAATACACGGCTAACAGCTACCTAAAAATAGTTCTTACTCCTAAAAGTTCAAATTTCAAGTATCTTTACACCAAAATATGTAAAGAATGGATAATGTTTTTATAAAAAATGGAGTTTATTTAGGCGTTAGTAAAATAGTAATTTTTCTAATTGGCAAATTTTTTAATTTTGATAATACTTTATCGGTATTTTCATTAATCTTTGATTTATTTGCTCATTTCTATTTTATGTACAGAGCAATTGAAGAAGTGAAATCAATGAATCAGGGTAATGTATCATTTGAAGAAGGATTTAAAGCTAGTTGGTTGACTTTGGCATTAGGTATGACAATGTATGATTTATTCGTGCATGTTATTTATTCATTTTTTACAAAACTTGAATTTTCTGCGCTTTTCTATGGTTTTGTGAAAGCACTTTTTAGTATGCCAGGTAATTTTATTAGTGGGGCAATTTTGGCTGCCATTATTTCTGCTATTATGAAAAAAGAAGGAATAAGATATAAGTTATAATTTTACATTCCTTTTTAAATGATAAAGGTGACATAACTTGGGTACCCTTGTCAATTTATATGGGTTGCTATATTACATATTTTTCATATCTTTACCACAAATTTAGTTGATTATGCAGAATCATCCTATTAGGTTTGGGATTTATGCTGGAGGAATGGTGGTTTTATTAAACCTAATATTGTATTTTGTTGATAAAACCTTGCTAGCTAGTGTAAGCTCATTGATTGAGTTTGTGGTCGTTATTTTTTTTATGACTAAGGCTGTAGGTGCAACAAAATTGGATTTGGGTGGATTTATTAGTTTCAGAGATGCATTCAAACCTGCATGGCTTACTTTCATCTTGGCAACAACCATTGTAGTTTTATACACTTTTGTATTAATGAATTACATAGATCCTGGACTCAAAGATGTCATAAAAGCGATGCAACTTGATGCCTTCGAGAAAGCTTCTGAATGGCTTAAAATTGCCGAAGCAGACAAAGAAGTAATGTTGACATCTATCGAAAATTCTGATTCATTTGGCATGAAAAGTATTGCTTTTGGCCTTCCTTTTTCGTTTATATTTCCTGGTGTATTCTACTCGATGATCATGGCATTAATCATGAAAAAAGAACAACGTATCATACAACCTTAAAAAAAAGATAAACTTGGATATATCACTCGTCATACCATTATACAATGAAGCAGAATCACTGCCAGAACTTCATGATTGGATAGTGAAAGTCATGCAGAAACATGGCTACAGCTATGAAATCATTTTTGTAGATGATGGAAGCAAAGATGGGTCATGGCAAGTGATCGAAGAACTCAAAGGTCGGAATGCCAATGTTCGTGGTATAAAATTCAGAAGAAATTATGGTAAATCCGCTGGTCTGAATGTGGGTTTCGAGCGTACTCAAGGTGATGTTGTCATTACGATGGACGCCGACCTGCAAGATAGTCCTGACGAAATACCTGAACTCTATGATATGATCAAAAAACAAGGTTATGACTTGGTTTCAGGTTGGAAAAAGAAAAGATACGACCCATTGTCCAAAACCATTCCTACCAAACTTTACAATTATGTGACGACCAAAATGTCGGGAGTACATTTGCATGATATGAATTGTGGACTCAAAGCTTACAGCCATGATGTTATAAAAAATATCGAAGTGTATGGTGAGATGCACAGATACATTCCTGTTATAGCCAAGTGGGCAGGATTTACCAATATCGGTGAAAAAGTGGTGCAGCATCAAGCAAGAAAATATGGCGTCACCAAGTTTGGAATGTCGAGATTTATCTATGGACCATTAGATTTATTTTCCATCATGTTCATGGGGAAATTTGGCAAAAGACCGATGCACTTTTTTGGTGTCATAGGTACTTTTATGTCTTTTGGTGGACTCGGATTGTTGGCATGGTTAAGTATCAATAAACTTTTCTTTGATACCATAGGTATAGCCGATCGTCCCGCTTTTTATCTTGGTATTTTGATGGTGATCGTAGGTGTGCAGTTGTTTATTGCTGGATTTCTAGGTGAGCTGATCAGTAGAAGTGCCACTGAGCGGAACACTTATAAGATTACTGAGGTGATATGAGATAGATGTTTTTAAAGAAGTAAAGATTTTTTTGTAGTGTATAAAAACATTTAGTTATCGGAACTTCTTACCAGCATTTTTAGTTCTATTAGTTAAAATAAGTATAATGAATGTCAAAGTTATCAAACCACGTGGTACCTTCTGCAGAAAAAAATGGGTGGACCATCAAAAAAGCTGGAAGAACAAATACTACATCTTCTTTTGAAAGAAAAAAAGACGCAATTAAATATGCTAGGGAGTTGAGCAAATCTGAAAAAACAGAATTATATATTCATAAAAGAAATGGAATCGTACAAACTAAATATTCATATATTTAACATAATCTGAAGAAAGTCCTAAAAATGAAATTGAAGAAATGACGATACCAGAATTTATTGATGAAATTAAGGATTGGAAAGATGCTTTATGAATTTACTTAGACATCACTCACACATCCATCTCCAAAATCTCTCCTTCCACGAACAAGTTACCTTCCGTCACCGATTGGATATATTCTACACTAACACCAGGTGCTCTTTCTAGCAGTTTAAATCCTTGATCTGTTACTTCTAATACGGCTAGTTCTGTGACTATTTTTTTGACACATCGCACACCTGTGAGTGGGAGCGAACATTTTTTAAGCAACTT
>JBGSOH010000593.1:0-18360 GCA_041739205.1 Saprospiraceae bacterium | reverse complement strand
TGGTAGGGTACTGCAAAATAGAATAGATCTCCACTAGAAGATCCATTAGAAGAAGGTACATACCCGCCGCCGTCTCTGGCATTTGCCCATAAAGCACCATATTGTACAGATACAGGTTTATTGGATTCTATCATATAGGTTGCTCCAGTCTCCATCACATCTCTGCCATCCTGAAAATGGTGAATGATGTCTTGTCCTCGATTTATTGTACGTTGTTTTACAATGGTTTTAGCATCAATGTCTATGTTTGTATACCCTGTAGCAGTTGTTGGTACAGAAGATATTTTGGATATTGTTATAGTAGTATTGTCTTCAAATGCAAAAACATTCAAATCACGCTTAGAAGATGTAATTTTTGGGGCATAAATGATAAATTTACCACCCAAGGATGTCTTGTTTACACTAGGTACAAAGTCATGTTGCCAATCACTATCAGTGGACATGGAAGCAAAAACCAATTTTGAGCTATTTATAATAAAATAATCTCCATCTCTTTTTAGTACTCCTCCAGATGCATACTTAGCATCATCATTGATACCATTATCTTTGATGTAAAGTACATAAGATTGACCAGCGCTCAGTGTTCCCGTCACCGTATCATCATTGTCACCATCCGCATCATCATCTGTAATGGTAAATGTTGTTTCATCATAGATGGCCGTGACAATAAGCGCTACATTGCGCTGTACAGGGTCGTTATTGGGTGGTAAATATATATTGAAGTAGGTAGAAGGTGCACCACTAGCAATCAATGTGGTGGATAAGGCTACCCAAGCTAATAGAATAATAAAAATGAGTCTCATGTGTTTATTTTTTATTTGTAAATACATGAGCTGTATGCCAAAAATCAATCCTCTTTCATATTAATCACATTATCAATAACATAGAAATAAATTGATAGGTTTTAAATTCCAAATTATGGAATTTTATGTTTCTTATTGGAAGAAATTTGATTAAAACCTTTGCAAATTATGAAAATATTCTACTATTCTCTAATTTAAGTTGTTGCCTTCAAATCCTCTATGACTTTTGCCAAGGTGTTTTCAATGTTTTCTATTAATAATTCGACCTTTTTATCGTCCATAACTTCCATTTTGGCACTTGACTCCAACTCTCTGATGGGGTTTTTTAGTAAATGAATGCCCATATTATCAATACTTGGTTTCATTCTGTGTGCTATCTTACTGATCGTCAAATAATCTTGATTTTCGAAGGCGACTTTTATTTCAGTTACAGAAGTTGGTGTATGTTCTACAAAAATTTCAATCATTTTATTGACAAAAGACTGATCGCCACGACTCAATGTTTTAATATTTGTAAGATCATACAATGGTGTGTCATTTGATGGTTTGCTTTGCAAAATACTAGTCAGAGTTGGTGTTTTTGTTTTAATATTTAGCGTATTTGCAATGGTGTTAAATAATACATTTTCTTCGAATGGTTTAGTGACATAATCATTCATACCAATAGATAAATATAAATCTATGTCGCGCTTAAATGCATTTGCCGTCAAGGCGATAATTGGGGTAGAGATAGCCATTTCATCCCTAATAAATTTGGTGGCTTCTATACCGTCCATTTCAGGCATTTGGATATCCATCAAGATGAGGTCTGGTTTTTGGACAGCTAATTTTTCAATCGCTTCTATACCGTTACTTGCAGTGTCTACGATACACCCAAAATAATGTAAACTTTGACATGCAATAAAGCTATTCATCTCATTATCTTCTACCAAAAGAATCTTAAGATTTTGCAAGCTATCGTCCACAAGGTAACTGTCTTTATCGACCAGTTTATTTTCGTCACCTACAGGTAGTGTAAGGTTAAATGTTACTGTTGTGCCTATTCCTTTTTCACTTTGTATTTCGCAATTTCCACCCATAAGGTGTATCATTTCTTTGGTTATAGTCATCCCAAGACCAGTACCTTCGTATCTTCTTGCGGCTGACCCTTCTTCTTGCGAAAACTTATTAAATATTTGATTTAGGTATTCTTTATTCATCCCTATTCCCGTGTCCTTGATTTCAAAAATTAGTTGTTGGAAATATTGATTGGTTTGTTTTACATTTACTGAAAGGTCAATTTTGCCTGCGTCGGTGAATTTTATGGCATTTCCTACTAGATTTATTAGGATTTGTCTGACTCTTCCGCTATCGCCGATAAGGGCTGGTTTGATATCAGGACTTATATGATAATTCAGTTCAAGTTTCTTTTCTTGGGCTTTTGAATGTAGGATACTGATGACATTTCCGATCACTGACATTAAGCTAAATTCCTTAGCATCTATGATCAATTCGCCCGCTTCGATCTTTGACATATCAAGGATATTATTGACGATAGTGAGTAGGTGTCTTGCGGCTGTCTCACTATGGCTAACATATGAGTTTTGTTTTGGGGTCAGTTCTTCACGACCCAACTCTCTGATCATACCTATGATCGCATTAAGTGGCGTACGGATTTCATGACTCATATTGGCCAGAAAAGATTCCTTGGCGCGAGATGCATCTTCAGCTTGCAGCTTTGCTTTTCCAAGTTCTTTTTCCAATTTTTTTTGATTGGTAATGTCTAGATGGATACCTATGGAGCCAATTAATTCATTGCGATCATTATAGTTTGGGGCACCGCTGATAAACCACCAGCGAATTTCACCTTGCTTGTTTTTGACGGCTATTTCGTAACTGTCTGACTTACCTTTTTCTCGCAGTTTTAGCTTTTCGTTTAATACTTCTTGGTCATCATCGTACAATAAAAATTTGATTGCTTTCTCTCCTTTCAAGTCTTCAATTGTATAACCTGACATATCACAAAAGCTTTGATTAGCAAAAATGATGGTCTCGTCGGGTGTCACTTCCAATAAGCCAAGATTCATATTTGCTATAATATTGCGATATTTTTCTTCTTGTTTTGTGAGGAGGTTTTCTTTTCTTTTTCTTTCGAATATATTAATCAACATTTGGGCAAAAAGAGACAACAATTTCATTTCCTTTTCAGAATATTCATGTTTATCTCTTACGGAATCGAAGCCTACAAAACCTATCAGGTTACCATTACTTATCATAGGGATCGTGATAAGACTTTTTATACCTTGTGGCTCCAAAACACCTCGCAGACTTTCTGGCCCTTCACCGGTAAGTAACTCAATGTCAGGTATGTAGAATGGTAGCCCTTGCTTATGTTTTTCTACCCATTGTGGTATAAAATCAAGGGAAACGTTTTGCAGATTATCAAATTCAGTTGAAGTGCCTTCTTCGCACCATTCATAAGTATTGGAAGTAGTATTTGATTCAAAGTCATAATCAAATATGTATGCCCTATCAGCTCCTACAAATTTGCCGAGTTCTTGTAATGACTTATTTATGGTGTGCTCGACCTGATCAAGGTCTATGTTAATATATGTAGATGATATATTGATGAGTAAATCCTGAAGTTGTAATTGTTGGTCAATGATTTTTTGTGCTTCGACTCTTTCAGTTATATCCTTAATAAAAGCACAAAAAAGTTTCTCCCCCTTTTGTTCAAAACCTATGATATACATTTCTATTGGAAACTCATGGCCATCAGCATTTAAAGCTGGTAACTCCAGTCTCATATTAAATATTCTTCCTACACCAGTTGTATTAAATCTTTGCATGCCTGCTTCATGCGCATCCCGAAGTCTCATAGGAATGATGGTATCAGCCAATTTGCTTCCTATAGCACCTTCATTTGTAAATCCAAATAACTGTGCGGCTGCAGGATTCCAATACCTGATAACTCCATTGGTATCAGCAAGGGTAATGGCGTCCATGGCAGTATCCATGATGAGTCGATTTAGCTCTTCATTTTCGCGAAGGAGTTTTTCGTAATTGACCCTCTCTGTGATATCTTTGTATTGCCATAAATGACCTTTATATATCTGGTCAATAAAGATAGGAACGTAATCGCGCTCATAGAAATGACCAGAAACTGTTTCGATCAATTCATTGTAAACAGGCATTTGATCAATCAGAATTTTATTTATTGATAACACAAAACCTTCTGGATCAGAAAATAGATGTTTGCTCAATTCTGCTGATTGAGAACAGTCAGCACCTATCAAAGCATCTGGAGGTGCTGGTATTTCGAACATTTTGCAAAAAAGATGATTGGTAAATAAGATTTCTCTATTTTCATTCTCTACCAATACACCTGACTGGAGATTAGCCAGCAAGGTTTTGAATAAGTTTATGGTCCTTTTTAGTCGTTCTTCTGTTCCTTTATTTTTTTGTATTTGAAGGTTGATAAATTCTGAAATTTTGTACAAGTCATCCTTTTCAGATTTATCAAAAAAATGATCTTCGTCTACAAGCTGAAAAACAACTTCTTTTAGTTTTTCTATTGTAATCTGTCTTACTTCAGATTCTTTTTTAAGACTTTCGTTTACTTCTTGAAATTCTTTCTCACTAACACCGAATGCATGATTCATAATATCTTTATCACGCTCAAAGGCTAGGTATGACTGATTGATATGTTTAAGAAATTCCTGAATTTCTGAATTCTTTTGTAGATCATCATTTAGGAATTTATTGATCTGCTTATTCAGTAATTTATGATACATTTTACTTTGTTTTGTGTGGATGTTACTCTTCTGATAGACAAGTGATGGTCATTGTTTGATTGTGTAATTCGCAAGAAGTACCTTTTAATAGAGGAGATATTTCACCATAGGAGTAGAATCCACTAATAGCAGTATTGCTGCCCAATACATCTTTGACAGCTTCTACTTCTTCATCAATCCTGTCGGACAAAATGAGTTTGCGACCTACACAACTGACAAGAATAGCTAAAGAAGGCTCTCTACTATTAAAATCTGTCACCGAAATATTTGCAGCTTGACTAGCAGCATCTATTAGTCTATCAAAATTTGCTTTCATAAATCTAACTTTGCTACCTTCGGGAATATCGCCTGCAAAAAGCATGCTTTTGCTCTCATTATCAATAGACAAAATGGTACGAACTAGGGAGTTTTCACTATCACGGAGTTGCACAGAAAGTGGAAAAAGAAGTGCTGAACCAGGCAACTCTTCACTATATTTTCCTAGGTATTCTTTGTAAAGCTCTAAAGCATTTTTCCCATCTATTTCGAATAATTCGTTGGCGTTAGATTTTGTTACTAATCTTTGCAAACCAAAAGGTTCCCATCCTCCCATAGAGCTGTGTGATACTTTTAATTTATCGCCATAAAACGCCAAAGCCAAAATTTTGCCAGAAGTCGGTGTCTCATTAAGTCCTACCAAGGTGTTTTGAAAATGAGGACCGTCTCCTGCCAATCCGCCCGTGATAGGTATGTGATCGTCTATCACTTCATTCATCCCTTTGACGAGTTCGCTTCCATTGACTTTACTCCCGTCTGAAAGTACGAAAATATACCGTAAGTCTTGCTTATCAAAACGAGAAACTAGGTTTTTGCCTGCATCAAAACTATCTGAATATTGATCTATTGAGATACTATTGGAAAGTACGTGTGTGTGATCAAACTGTATAGCTACAGCAGAAATACTGTTGTCCATGACTTGATCATCATATATCTCTCCTGCGGTAGAGCAGTATGCAATATTTGCTTTTGGAAATGCATTGGTTATATCAGTTATCACATTCTGGTCACTCAATAGTTGTTTGCTACCAAAACATAACACGACATTTATATTATCATCTTGTTCGATTTTATACTCTTGATTATCAGTAATTTGGAACTGTTTTATTTTCATATTTTATTTTTTTAAGATGATTTCACCACTCTTTATCATATTGTAAATGGTGGATTTTCCGATGTCTAACTTATCAGCTGTCAATACCACATTGCTGTCATATTTTTTTAGGAAAAAGGCAATGATATCGGCTGTATATTCTTTCATGGTCTTCTCGCCGACTAGAAAGTGGTCATTGTCTCTGACCTTATGAAAATTGATATCTTGTTCGTTTATTTCTTGACCATCACACATGACACAAGCAAGATCCATCATCGCTTTGAGTTCGCGAACATTACCAGGAAAATGGTATTTTATAAGCTTTTCTTTTGCTGATGTGGTCAAAGTGGGCGCTTTTACTTTGTTTTCTTTAGCATATTCATCTATGAAATGTTTAGCAAGTATAATGGAGTCCTGTCCACGATCACGAAGTGGTGGCAACTCAATAGGGAGACCGATGATTCTAAAATAAAGGTCTTCTCTGAAATATCCATTTTTGACTTCAACTGCCAAGTTTTTGTGGGTAGCAGTGATGAGTCTTACATCAAATTTTACACTACTATTACCACCTACTCTAGTCACTTCACGTTCTTGTAAAGCTCTAAGGATTTTACTTTGTAGATTGAGTTCCAATTCTCCTATTTCATCAAGAAACAATGTACCGCCATCTGCTTCTTCAAATTTTCCTTTTTTCTGATTTAGCGCACCTGTGAATGCACCTTTTTCGTGCCCGAAAAGCTCACTTTCTATCAGTTCTTTAGGTATTGCTGCCATATTTACAGCGACAAATGGTTTTTTTCTCCTTTCGCTATTGTAATGAATCGCTTTTGCAACTACTTCTTTTCCAGTGCCAGTCTCTCCTGTAATAGATACATTGATATTAGAATGAATAGCTTTTTCGATGAGTCTAAATGACTTTTTTAAGGCGTCACTCTGACCGATAATAGTTTTTTCAAAGTTAAACTTGGTTTCAAGTTGCTCTTTTAATGATTCTACTTCTTGTTTTAAATGGACATTTTCACGAATATTTATAATAGACCGCCATAACATATCCTTTGTGTGATCATCCTTAATGATGTAGTCCCTAGCTCCAGATTTTAATAAATCCACAGCCACAGCAATCTCTTCTTGACCACTGATGACAACTACTGGTAGTTGATTATTAACAGCCTTTATTTTTGCCAATAGCTTATCACCGCTCATATCAGGCAATCCAAAATCAATACAAACCACGTCGGGTTGATGATACAATTCAGACAAACACTCTTTCGCAGTAGTAAAGAGCCTGATGTCATAATCTGGATTGAGAGATAGATGATGTCTTAATAATTGACCATACCAAGGATCATCTTCTACAATGAATATGGTGAATAGTTGTTGTTTTGCCACGATAAACACACTTAATTGTCCCACAAAGATAAGGATATAATGTGTTTATAATAGATAAAAATATGCTAACCAAAAATTTGATGCCTGACAGACTATCTTCTGAGAAATAAAAACATATGTCTATCTAGCTGAAATTATAATGATCATAAAGCCTACAAAAAACTATTACATCTGTGACTCCATCTGCTTAATTTTTTGTTGCCATTCATTTACTTGTTTATTGATATTCAGAATATAATACATGATGCTCAGCATCGCAACTATACCCAATAAGATGATATCTAATGTCCATATAAAGTGAAATAAAAATGCGAGTATTACTAGGCTTAAGCTCAACATTGATATGATAAAAGTGACCTTTGTGTGCTTCAGTCCTAATTCTAGAAATAGATGATGGATATGAGATCTATCTGCTTTAAATGGCGAGTTGCCATTTTTGATTCTAGTGAAATACACGCGTAGAGAATCAGCAACAGGTATTATAAATACGGCGATAATTAAAGGAAGTAACCAAATTACTTCGGCCCCAATTGCATCCTTAGATGCAATATTTATTAAATCAATAGCTATTCCTATCATCAGAAAACCTAAAAAAAGTGAACCTGCATCACCCATAAATATCTTATGTTTATTACTGAATACATTAAACCTTAAAAAACTGATCAAGCTACCCGCTACGATCAAACATAGCAAAGTATAAAATTCATGCCCAATATAATAGCTGATTGTAGCAAGTATCATAAAACCTATAAGCATTAATCCTCCAGCCAGACCGTCAATACCATCCATTAAATTAAATGCATTAATGACTCCAGTAATTAGTATGACTGAGAGTATGTATTGGGCGACTATAGAAATGTCATAAATACCCAATATGCCATGAAATGAAGTCAATCTGTAACCAGCCATAGCAATAATTACGGCACAAAGTAGCTGAACTACAAGTTTATATGATGCTCTAATGTCCTTTTTATCATCTATTGCTCCGATTACCAACAACACATAACTACCCCCCAATAGTTTTACCAACGCACTTGATATAAGCTCAAATCTTGCTAATAACAATAAAGTGAGTAGTAAAGTGAAACCAATCGCTAAGCCGCATACTAAAGGAATATGGTTTTGATGGATTTTGCGATGATCTGGTTTATCTACTAAACCAATTCTAATAGCAATGGATCTAAAGATAGGCATCACTATTATGGATAAAAAAAATGATAGTACGATGCCTAAAACTAAAAATATGTCAGATGGTGCCATGATTATTTATTTTTGGAAAAACAGTTTTTGGAAATGTAGGTGATATAATTCTCGTTTTAGCAACTCTCCTGCCGGTAATAAAGTTACCGAAGGCGTGATAGATGATTTCGGCTCGCTGACTAAAAGTTCTCGTATTATTGCCCGGTATTTATCAGCAATTGTTTTCCATGTGTATCTACGATAAGCAATCTCCTGCATTGTATTGCCGATAGATTTTACTTCCGCAATTTGGGTATTGTTGATTAAATTTATAAGTTCTTCTTCATTATAAAAATATCTGGCTTTATTTTCTGTTGTCGTGCGATTGTAGGTAACACCATAAGAAAAAATAGGTAAGCCCAGATACATAGCTTCTACTAAGGAAGGATTGGTACCTCCTGCAGAGTGTCCATGTATGTAAAGGAATGCATTACCACGTATCATATCTAAGGTCGATTGGTCATAGATAGGATCAAGCAAAAAGATGTGATTAAAGGAGCTGTACCTTTTTTTAAGGTTTTTGCCATAATCACTATTATTCCAGTTACCTATGATGACTAGACGGTGTTTGGGTAGTTTTGCGAATGCACTTAGTACAATATCCACATTATTTTCTGGTTCGATACGGCATACTTTAAAAGCGTAAGGCAATCCAAGAAATGGATAAGAAGTTTTTAATGACGTTTGTACAGGAACGGTCATTGTATGATCTGCGCCATATTCTATAATTCTGCTTAGAGTCCCGTATCTGACCGCTGTATAATCTTGGATAGATTCATTATCTGAAATGTCTATATGAGAATATTTTACGGCCATTTTTTCTGCCCACCATAGATACCATTTGGCAGGTCTGCTCCATTTGTTCCGTTTCCATTCAATACCATCTATAGAAATAATGATCTTTTTATTTGTAAAAAATTTTACAAACGGTAGCATCCATGCACCAGCAACTCCTAATATCAAAAGTACATCTGCATAAAACAATGCATGGATTATAGACCAAGAATCATAAGGTATACTCTGAATCCCATTGGCATCCAAAGGTAAATATACAAGACGGGCATTTTTGTATTTGGGTTGACGGTCAGCCTGTACATATTTCTTTCCAGAGCAATAGACGGTGATGTCATATTCATCACTCATGTTGTCCACAAGATGCTCAGCCAATGTTTCGAATCCACCATATTTGGCTGGGAGACCTACTGTGCCTATGATGGCTATTTTTTGTTTTAAAGATGTCATATTCATTATTTAGCTTAGCTAGTTACAATACTGTGCCAGTATTTATATAATTGAATATCAAGCTATTGTGTAATTTTTGTTTGTTAGTTTTTCCAAATAATGGAAAACATTTCCAACGATTGTGCTTTTTAATTTGTAGTTTACTTATTGAGCAAAACGCCCATCTTTCAACATCTCACAACTCTTCATCACAAAACTATCTTCGTCATATTTGATGATCATTTGCTTGGCGTGGGTACTAAGTTTTTCGTAGTGTATTTTATCTTCCAATATATCCACAAGCAGGTGTGATATGTGATTGACGTTTCTGCTATCTGCTTTATAGCCATTGACACCTTTCTCTACGAGCTCGGCTATTCCTCCTACAGGAGGCACTATGACAGGGAGACCATAAGCCATTGCTTCGATGACTGTAAGGCCAAATGTTTCTACCCATCCATCAGGACGAGACAAATTAAGGACCACATCAGCCCATTGATAATGTGGATGTACATCTTTTTGTGTAGGAAATATCGTTAAGTTGTGCGGAAGATTTTGCCCTGCAAAATACACTTCTATGTCCATGGCAGAAGCATTCACAACAAGTCGGAAAGCATATTCTGGATTTTTTTTTGCTAGTTGTAAATACTCATTCACACCTTTGTATGCTTTGAGGGAGCATATCATAAGTACATTTTTATAATCAGGTGTCACTTTTCTATTTTTAATAGCTTTGGTCAAAAAAGAAGTTTCCAAAGCATTATACAGGACATGTCCAGGTTTTTTCATCGTTTCCTGTTCAGATAGATATTTGGAAACATAAACTACTTCTGTGGATGTAACGTCTGCAATTCCAAATAGAATTTTTTTCAATATCCAAGGTTTCATACTTGTTTCGTGGATATGATATATGACCTTACACCCTTTTAGCTTTCCCAAAATTCCTGCACCAAATGGCAGCACTGTATTGACGTATATTACGTCACTTTTTGTTATGACAGGATACATTTTAATGATCAAAAGCAACTGACTGATCATTAGAAAAATCAATCGTAATAATGGATTCTGAGCAAATCTATACCAATAATGGTGATATTTGACCCCTTTGATATCTGACAAAAACCCTTCTCTCCCGCTGCATGTGACTATATGACAATCCATACCGTTATTGGTCCAACCATTGACAAGTTGTTTTAATACTTTAGGACTACCGCTATAATCGTTTAGGAGATGAAAGGCAAATATTCTCATGGTTTTATTTATAAAGAGTCATAAATTTTGGCCAATTGCTCACCACGTCTATCCCAATGAAAAACATGCTCAAACTGTGCTCTTGCACCATGTCTTAATCCTTTGTATTTTGCCTTATCCGAATATAAAGTTCGCATCGCTTCTGCTAGATTGGATGTAGTATTATCATATGTATCTTCCTTTATCTTTATACCGCATTGTTCGTTTATAAAACTACCGGGGCCACAATTGTCGAGACAAATCACTGGCAGACCGAATGACAAAGCTTCAGGGACGACCATGCCAGCTCCCTCGTGAGATGGGAATAGGAATACCTGCGCCTGTTTAAATAATTTCATCAGTTCATTCCTTTCCATCCACAGTACAAATTGGATATTATTTTCTACTCCTAAATCTCTAGCTAGTTTTATAAGTAATTTTTCTTCTGGTCCACTACCAACAATGATGAGCTTTGTTTTTGCTTTTTCTATATCAACCAAGGAATTATAAAACGTTGTAAAAGCTCGAATAGCAAGGTCAAAACCCTTTAAAGGAACTAATCTACCCGCAGAGATAAATGTGAAATTTTCATTCTGCGAATCTTCTATAAACCCGAAATCTTGGGTTGCTACGGAAGGAATTATTTGGTATTGATCTTGTTTTAAATGGAGTTTACTCGGTACAGCATCATTCATGCACCAGACAAAATCTGCTTTTGCAGCTGTATTTTTAAGGGATGTATTGACTTTCCAGAAATAATTTTTAATAAGCCATGTCGCCCGATCTTTTATAAAATATTTGAATGAATATTCCTTAAGGTATTGACTTGGAATCAACGGGTGATGACCTACAGGTCCCCATACAAATGGTTTGCCCAATTGCCATAAATAACTGGGAGTCCAGTCATTGTGAAAATTAAGGTTATGTACTATATCAAATTCTAGACTTTGGTTCTTAACAAAAGAAACGATGCCTTTCTGCCACATCCAGTAATAAAGCATGGCACCACGGCCACCTTTTTTCCACCATCGCATCCAGTATGGCAAATCAAAATAAAGAAAAGTCATATTTTCATAAAGCTCATTTGGGTTTGTTGACATATATTTTTCAATGTCATTTCTATTGTTTTCCCTAGTGATAGCTATGACTTTATTGTTTTTTGCTATTTGTAACACAAAATTCCATCCCATTCCATCTTCTGAACCTTTATATGGATTTACCGCATAAGTGGTGGCAAGAATCGTTTTCATTTAAGCGATATTTTTTATCTTGTGAAAAGATAATTCAGGGCATCTTTGCCCTATTATTTTTGCTGGCACACCACCTATGATGCTATTGGCAGGAAAAGACTGATTGACTACTGCACCTGCTGCTATCACACAACCATCACCAATTGCCACGCCATCAAGTATCGTAACTTTGCTTCCTATCCAGCAATTTTTGCCAATAATAATACCTTTACGTTGCACGCCTTGAAATCTGATGAGTGAGTCTACATCTTTAAAATTGTGGTTTTCGGGATGACAGCTAAAGTATTGACCTATGATACAGTCATCTCCTATACTTAAGCCACCTGCACCACCGAGATACGCAAACTCTCCAATACCCACATGATGACCGATGTGAATTCCTTTTCCAATATTCTGTAGTGTAGTAGCTACAATTATCTGACTGTAGTCGCCTATACTGACATTATTACCAAAGATGATACCTTCTTTTCCCAATCCACTTAGGCTTACATTTTTACCCAATTTTAGGAATTTGCCCCATTGTATTTTAGATTGATAAGTCATTTTTACACCAGATGAAAGTATCATACTTTTGGGATTTCTACCCATAAAAAACAACTTGCTACCACGTATTACTTTTATAGCTAGTGAAAGCATGTATCCCAATAAAAAGCGACTACTTATAGCGTTGTCGATCACAAAATCAGGATTCCTCTTTCTAATGAAGTATAGAAGTAAGTTTTTCATATTTGCGCTATTTTTGTTTTTACACCTCTGAATAATATGGAAAGCGTATCGTCGAGTTTTTCGTTTGCTATTGAAATATAATCACTTGATGAATAAGTATTTGCATAATGTTCAAAGAGATCTTTATAATCACTTGTCAGCGTTTCGATAGTTTGGATATCTAATTCCTGTTTTCTAGCTAGTATGGTACCTGCTTCGGCGTATAAAAAATAATTAAGATCTGGTTTGAGCAAAAATCGATAGCCAAATTTTACCCACGAAGTAGGTAGAAGGATGTTTGATCGCTTACCATCATTGATAAAATCAAAGTAATATCTGTCGTAAAGCACTACTTTGCCGCGCATAACATACTTAACATACACATAAAATTGGCCCAAAATAAAATCAATATAATAGTATCCAAACCGAAACAATGACGACAATAGGTTTTTATTTTGACCTGTTCTCGGCAATTTGCTTAGGGAGATAGCTTCAGCCTTTTCTTTGCCATGTCTTAGCGCACTGATGATCGGAAGTATAGATGGTCTATGTCTTAGGACGATCACATCTTTGCGAAGATTTTTTTCTAATTTGTACTTGATATATTCTATAATAGTAGATTTGCCGGCGCCATCTACTCCACTAAAAGTAATGACTAAGCCACCATTTTGGAAAAACGAACGTATGGTATCCACATAATAAAACAGTTTATTTTTTAATCCTTTCCATCCGCGATTTTCTGCTTTAGTTTGTATAATCGTATTTAGTGCCATCCCATTTATTGTATCACCTTTGCAATATGACATTAAAGCTTGATCTTCATTTCCATTGGAGTGTTGTAAATGTATTTTTTTACCCATATATTTAAATGGAACTTGGGTATTATTCAAAGCATAAAACCAAACGATATATCTCATTTCATCTGTAGGGTGCAAGGTTTTGATACCATGATCATTGACTATTGATCTACTTAATAATGCGTCTGCATTTAAAAATACTTGGTCCTTTCTTTTTAATTTATGTATCAAATCAAGGCTTAAAAAGCTACCATCATGAAAGTAGATAGCTATGTTTTCCATAAATGACTTGGATGTAGTGACTACTTTGCTTTTCAGTGGTGAATTATGACATAATTGAGAAATATAACTTAAGTCTTTTTGTCTCATCAGAATGTCAATGTCAGAATCTTCTGACCAAAAGTCTGGATGAGAGTCTGATAATTTTATCCCTGCGTATTCAATCGGCTTTAAATGATCAAAAAGGGTATTGATAAAAAGCTGTCGTTGAGATGTATTAACAATCAAATTGTCTAATGCTGTATTCCACATATTTATCATCCAATATATCTGAGGGTGCCAGTATTTCTGTGCCACATAATTTGACATCGAACGTGTGATATGATATAAAAGATATAGGGACATATATCTTTTCATCTCGTCAATAGATTCAAAAAAAGGTTGCTTTTCGCTTTTTAACAATTTTTCTGACAAGACTTGATTAGTTTTTGACCAATCATTCCTATCCACTAAAATACTTTGTTGTATGATGAAATGAAAAAGATCAAATCCCTTGGGCATTTCTGCATCTGCTGCTTCCCAATCATAGACAAATAATTTATTTTCGGAGACAAACATATTCCATGATGTAAAATCTCCATGTGCAAATCCAAAATCTGTTAGTTTATCTTGATCTAATTGTGATTGTAGTAGATAAAGCTTTGCATGTAAACCCTTCGGCATTTTGGGATCGTGTTCTAATTGTCGGAGCAAAGTCATTGATTTGACATAGGATTCACTTTCACTTAATGTTACCTTTTGGAGCGATTTACTGAATAATTCTTGCGTAAAATCTAAATGTGTATTGGTTAAAACAGGGGATCTTTTTATATTTTTATCAAAGGCACTTTGACAATATTCAAAGTCACCATTTTCTATTACTTTTGGATGCTTCAATGTTGAAAAAGTTTGCTTTTGAAGCCAATTAAGTGTGGATTTTTCACGTTCTAAGCTAACTTTTGCATTTTTACCAACAGGCAATTTAACAAAAGTGTCATTGGCATAAATCACCAATTTCTGTTGCGTTCCTATGGTCCCAGTAAAGATTGCCCACTTTTCGCCTAAAATGTCTGGAACATTGACTTTATGTTTGCTAAAAAACCATGATTGTAAACGAAGCGAGAATATTAATTTGATCAAAACAACATAAATGGCGGCTTTAGTTGGGCTTTGATTATAGAACCTCAGGAATTCTGGTTTTTTTAGTTCTACTGGCCAAATCCAGCGAATAGTCCCGTCTGGATTTTTGACTGTATACACTTCTTTTGATTCGTGTTTATTGGAAGAGATCAGCCCCATTACCTTATATATATCGCGCACCATATAATTATTTTGTAATATGGGTGCCAAAGTAATGCCATATTTATAGACAATTGACAATCAATAACATATAGTAAAATCACTGAACCAGATATTCCGATTTATGGAATAAAATTCCAATTATTGGAAATAAGATGTTAGTTTGGATTTAAGATTAATTCTTGTGAGCATCTAAATTCAAGTAGAATTAGTTTTACTTGATTAAGCTTGTCTCTGAAAATACTACAAAAGTTAAACTACTTTGTGAGAAGACTTTGAACAAATTGTCTTCTAAGAATATCAATTATTAACAAGCCATTTTAAAAGACGATTTTTAGGAAAGTAAAGTAGTCGCTATTTATGTATTTGTAAACTTATGAAGGTCTAGCATTTCTTTTTCAGAAAATGGGTGTATTCCTACTAGCAAGAAAAGTGTTAGTACCACATTTATGTCTACTAAGTTTATATGGATATTGGCTGTCGTATATGTGGAGCAAAGTGGGAGCGTATATGGAGCATTAGTAAAGGGTGGTCGGGCTAAGGTCGGGGCAACCTCGGCACAACCTTGGGACAAGGTCAGGACAACCCTTTTGAGATTTCATTGAAAAATGATAGTTATTATGCGTTTAGGGCTAGTTTTGGTAGTGAATTCAAATTTGCGTCAGCCCTTGATTTAATAGTAGAATCAGGTATAAAGATAGGTTTTTTTGGTAAGAATATGGATAGGTTTTGAAGGTTTTTTATTGGAAAATTTAATCGCCAGTATGGAGATAAGGCTCTAAGGCATGACACAAATCAGTAGCATGTCTTTTGTATTTTTGTTCCGTACCTAAAGGCACGGATGCAAGTTTTTATTATTATCTTCTACCGATATTTTGTCTCTAGTGGGACAAGGATTAGGTTTATTTGATTAAGATGAGTTTAAAATCTCGCAGACTACGCGGATTTTGCAGATTTTTGGGTTTTTGTTTCGTACCTAAAGGCACGAGGAATGGGTTTTGATTTTGTTTTTCTACCAATATTTTGTCCCTAACGGGACAGGTTTTCAAGGTTATTTGATTTTGCTGAGTACTAACAGGTCGTAAACTTTAGCTAGCAGATGAAATGGTTGATGCCGCTAAAGCTGTACATGATTGCTTTTGTAGAGGTAGTTTCGCATTATGTGATATGTATTTTTAGGATGTGAAGCATAAACAGTTATATCTTTCGATCATCTGTGTGCATTGCCCATAACTTAAATAAATAATTACTTAGCTTTTTTATCTACTCGTAAAAGTCGATTTAGAAATGCAAAGGGGAACCTTCCTGTTTCCTTAAAAATCGAAGCCAAAAAATATACTTCAAAAGAGATGAAACTTAAAATAGAGAACACCGTCAACATCGTTCGCAAAACCAAAAATGGGGCCATGTATTCGTCAAAAAAAGGCTCAAATAATAAAATCTGAATGATAGATATACTTACTACAAGCAATAAGGCTGCAATACCCAAGGCTTTTATAGTGGTAGCAATATCGTTGTTTTGTTTGCGTTTACAAATACCGTACAAACCGATGGCTAAAGGATGTTTGGGTGCAATTTTTATGAGTTGCTTTAATATGACATTTGCCTTTTCAAACTGATTGGTATGGTAGTAGCAGGCTGCTTTTTTAAGCAATAAATCGTTGAATATGTTTTCATTTCTGAACTCGAAAATATTTTCTTCGATGATAATTTCGATTATTGGATCTACTTTTTCAAGAAATCTTTCATATCGCCCTACCTCAAACAAACAAATCAAATAGTCCATATCAATATCTATTTTTTCATCAAAATAGAGCGTGGATAAAGCTTCAGGGTTTTCTTCATAAAACCTTACCTTCTCTCTAAATGCGGTATCTCCCAACCGAAAATATTGCAGATATGTATGACGTGCATTTTGCATGTGGACAAAAGAAAAATTTGCTTAAATTGTTCAAAAAAATAGTAAAAATGATTTCAATTACAAATTTATAGTAATCTGATGAAATATCATGAAATCACCAACCAAAAAGTATCCCCAAAAGGTAAATATTGATCGAAATCAATAGGTTTAACAAAGATTTGTATCTTTGCGGCCATTAAGAGCCATCGTTCAAAAACACATTAATACAAATTTCAGGCTAGTCGGGAAGATTTGCAATTCGACATTGTCCTACATTATTTATAAAGATTTATTTAAGCTTAACCAATATGTCTTCAAAACCATCGATACCTAAGGGCACAAGAGATTTTCTGCCATCACAAGTCATTAAAAGAAAGTTTATCTTCAATACGATAGAAAATGTATTTAAGACTTATGGGTATTTGCCGATAGAGACACCTACGATGGAAAACCTATCCACTCTTACAGGAAAGTATGGCGAAGAAGGTGATAGGTTGCTATTCAAAGTGTTAAATAATGGAGACTTTTTGGCTGGAGCGGACAAAACGGCCTTGGAAAACTTAGATTCCAATAAGGTAATTTCTTCTATCTCAAAACGTGGTCTAAGATATGACCTTACCGTACCTTTTGCGAGATTTGTGGTGATGAACCAAAATGAAATCAACCTACCATTCAAACGATATCAGATACAACAAGTATGGCGTGCAGATCGTCCTCAACGTGGAAGATATCAGGAGTTTTATCAGTGTGATGTAGATGTAGTGGGTTCAGAATCATTAATGTATGAGGCTGAACTTGTGAATATTTATGCGGATGTCTTCCGAAGATTAGGCATAAAGGTTCGAATCTTGATCAATAATCGGAAGATACTTTTTGGATTAGCAGAAGCCGCAGGCATTACTGATAAGTTTATGGAAATGACGATTGCCATAGACAAACTAGACAAGATAGGCAAGGAAGGTGTCATCAAAGAAATGGCTGATCGTGGTATATCTGAAGATCAAGCTACAAAAGTGTTATCTTTGCTTAACATAGACAATGTAAATGACCTTAAAAGCGCTTTCGCCGGACTGGAAGAAGGAACCAAAGGAATTGAAGAAATTCAAACCGTTTTGGAATATCTCGACGGAAGTGTGCCTGAACTAACATTTGACATCAGCCTTGCTCGTGGACTAAATTATTACACAGGCTGTATTTTTGAGGTAAAAGTAGACACATCGGCTGATGGTCATCCTGGTTTCAGTATGGGCAGTATCGGTGGCGGTGGCAGATATGACAATCTTACAGGTGTTTTTGGACTGAATGGTGTGTCAGGAGTTGGTGTTTCTTTCGGGGCAGAGCGTATCTATGACGTCATGGAAGAACTA
>JBGSOH010000566.1:0-7621 GCA_041739205.1 Saprospiraceae bacterium | reverse complement strand
TTGAACTAAGGACTTTTCGGAGTTTACTTACAAGTAAGAATTCTATTTCCTAGAATCCTTGACCAGGTCCATAAGTTCTGAAATTTCTTTTTCCGTTAGGTATCGCCAAGTATCATAATCTATTCCATCCAATGATATATTCATGATTCTCACCCTATTGAGCGAACGAACATGGTAGTCTAAATATTCACACATTCGCCTAATTTGTCTATTCAGTCCTTGGGTCAATATGATTTTGAAAGTGAACTCGTCTATTTGTGTCACTTTACAGGGATTGGTCACAGTGTCAAGAATCGGCACACCGGCAGACATACTTTTTATAAAAGAGCTATCTATTGGTTTATTTACTGTAACGATATATTCCTTTTCGTGATAGTTGCCAGCCCTAAGGATTTTATTGACAATATCGCCATCATTGGTCAGTAGGATGAGTCCTTGAGACATTTTGTCTAGCCTACCTATCGGAAATATTCGTTCCTGAAATCCAAGATAATCGATGATATTTTCGGGTTCGCGCTGATCTGTGGTGCATACGATACCTACAGGTTTGTTGAGAGCAACATACACAGGTTTTGTTACCTTGGTAATCAGCACATCGTCTATATATACCTTGTCAGTAGCTGTGGCACGATTGCCTTTGCGAGCTACCACATCGTTTATTTTAACACGACCTGCTTCTATGAGTTTGTCGGCTTCTCTCCGCGAACAAAGTCCTGTTTCGCTGATATATTTATTGAGACTAATGTGTTCTTGTTCCATTTATTTTAATCCACCTAAATCTACATAAGAGTCAAATCTCTCTACATACCTAAATGATGGTGTTTCCTTTTTTGAAAGATTTTTGATAAGGCTAATTTTAGCACCTTTATTAGGAACAGCATCATGCGTAAGATTGTTTTTTGCTAACAAACTTTCAAGCCTGATACCATACATTTGAGATATTTCGTACATGGTCTCATCAGATGCCACTATATGAAAAGCTGTTTGGTCATCATGATAAGCACGTTTTTTCTTTTCTAAAAATACAATTTCACCATCATCGAGTCTCTCATCTTGACTTGTTATACCTTCATTATATTCTAGTATCTCGAAGACATCTTTGCCCATTCTATTTGATAAGTCTTTTACGGTTTCTCCACCACTGGCATACACTGCCTTCAAGTCATTTATTTTTGAAGACTTATATTTTGTATTTGATGATGTTTTGGGTGTTGTCTTTTTTACTTCTGTATTTTTGACATCTACCTTTGAATTAGTGCTTTTTGGGTTTTCTTTTACTTCATTACTTACCAAGATAGGCTCACTTGCATTATTTTTTGGTGTCATGATAGGCTCATCGTACTTATACAATTGATTAGATTCAATGATTTTTATCAATTTATTAGCATAAGTAGGGTCTGTCGCGTATCCTGAAAATCTCAGACCGTTAGCCCAACCTTCATAATCGGTAGTACCGAGTGTAAATAGAAAACCATATCTTGATGATTTAGCAGGATTGGTCAAGAAATCCGAGTGTGCTATGTATGATTCAAATGCAGAAGCATAAGATCTAAAACAACTTTCCATAATATTGCCCGTGCTGTCAATGTCGTCGTCTAGTTTATAATAGACTTCTCCTGTCCAATTATTACCACATTTAATACCAAAATGATTATTTGCTCGATAGGCAAGGTCACTCCTTCCAAGATTTGACTCCAAGATACCTTGCGCAAGCTTTATACTTGCGGGTATTCCTGTTCGTTTCATTTCTGATATCGCTGCAGCTTTAAAATTACTGACATAATCTTCTGTTAATTTTTTGTTAGCAAACAAAAAAGTTGACTGTGCCGAAATAGACATAAAAACGAACACTTTTAAAGCAATTATGAGTCTCATACGCATTAAATATTTATTTAATATAATTATACAAATACCATTCCGTTTTTTGTTTTGACTGAATCACAAAGATATATAATGAATTATTTTAGTAAAATATTGTTATTATTGCATGTCGGATATTCGATATTATTATTAAAACCAACAAAATGGATATTACAGATTTATTACAAGGACCATTAAAGGATGTCATCATAGGTCAAGTAGGAAAACAGCTAGGAATCGAAGATACTACAAAGGCAAATAGTGCAGTAGATGGTATTTTCGCCACATTATTAAATGCAGTTGCAAAAAACGCTTCTAGCCCTGAAGGACAGACTCAATTACAAACAGCACTAGAAAAGGATCACGATGGTAGTATCTTGGATAATTTAGGTGGGTTTTTATCAGGAGCAATTCAGCCTTCAAATCCTAAAACCACGAATGGTGCTGGTATATTAAAACACATTTTGGGTGATAAAACTGAGGTTGCTGCTGAAAACATTTCAAAAGAAAGTGGAATCGATGCTGGTAAAATTGGTCAGCTTATGACTACGCTTGCGCCTATCGTACTTGGATATTTGGGTAAAGCAAATGCTACTCAACAAGCTCAACCACAACAAAGTGGAGGTTTGATGGACATCATTATGGGTGCTACTAAAACTGTAAACCAACAGCCTACTAATCAAAGTTTTTTAGAAAAAATGCTTGACAAGGATGGCGATGGAAGCATCATAAATGACATAGCATCAATGGGATTTAATTCATTGTTTGGCAAAAAATAGTTTTATTCAGCTTGAGTAATTAACTTATTTGCTGAAATAACACGCTTACAAATTACAAAGCCATCGTATTATTCCCTAAGAATTACGATGGCTTTATTATTTTTTAATTGGAGATTAACAGCTACTTTAATGCATATTTAATATCCAAATCATCTTATTACTCTGCCTTTAATCTCAAATAGCTTTCGATATTATTTCTATCCAAGACACCCACCAATTGGTCATTTTCAGTGACAGACACAATGGCAACGCCTTCATTTCTCATTAGCTCAATTACTTCCATTAAAAGGTCATCAGGAGATACATTGGCCAATTTTTGAGACATCATCTGATTGACGCTTTTGTCTTGGGTATTATTTTTTATGGTATCCTTTATAAATAATTCTGGTATAGAACCTGAGATATTGCCCATAGAATCAAAAATCAAAAAGTTGTGTTCGCCTTCTCGGTAATATTTTTCGATCACAGTTGTATAATTATCACTAAGGTGTAGTCGAGTGAAGGAAGTACGCATAATGTCACCCACTTTTGTATTTTTGAGTAGAGCCATGACCTTGGTCTGATCGTACTCTTTGCCGGCCATCATAAAGATGAAAAGACCTATTAAAGAGAGTGTCAATTGTTGGTTGAATACTCCATAAATAACAAATCCTATAGCAATCAGTCTGCCTATATTTGAAGCTATTTTAGTGGCGCGAACTTTTCCTATTTTGGCAGCTAAAAGTGATCTCAATATCCTGCCACCATCCATAGGAAATGCTGGTATAAGGTTAAAAAGAAACAAAGCAAAATTTATCCACAATACATATCTAGCAAATTCTACTGGGTCATCAAATCTAGCATAGGCAAATTCAGGTTTTAGTATGCCGGTACTAAAATACAATACCAGTGCCAATATGCTACCAATAACCAAATTTACGAACGGACCCGCTATAGCTATAAAAAATTCTTGAATAGGCTTATCCGGCATGTTTTCCAATCTCGCAATGCCACCGATAGGAGACAGGATAATGTCTTTTGTAGCTACTCCAAATTTACGAGCAGAAAGAGCATGTCCATATTCATGTAGGATTACGCAGAAAAACAACACAAATACATAAAGCATAAATCCTATACCTTGCCAAAGTTTGAAACCATTGGTTAATGCTGTATATGAAACAAACATAATGAGCAAGCCGAAAGTCCAATGTACTTTGACTGGAATACCCCAAAAGGCACCTATTTGCCAAGAATTACCTATTCTCGACGTCACCTTATTGTTTAGACCGTTTCTGTTTTCCAAAGAGGTTCGTATAATTGTCCACTAAGTATATTCCTGCTGATTACTATTCGTTGCATTTCTGATGTTCCTTCGTATATCTGGGTAATTTTGGCATCACGCATGAGTCGTTCTACATGGTATTCTTTTACAAATCCATACCCACCGTGTACTTGTACTGCTTCTACTGTATGTTTCATGGCAACTTCTGACGCAAATAACTTTGCCATTGCTGCTGCAGAGGTGTAATCCATGCCTTGATCTTTCAGCCATGCCGCTCTATACACAAGTAGTCTTGCCGCCTCTATTTCTGTAGCCATATCGGCTAGCTTGAATGCAATGGCTTGGTGCTGACTGATTGGTCTTCCGAATGCTTCTCTTTCTTTAGAGTATTTTACAGCGAGTTCGTATGCTCCTGCAGCAATACCTAGTGCTTGTGCAGCTATTCCTATACGTCCACCAGATAAGACTTTCATGGCAAATTTAAAACCGAATCCATCTTCACCTATTCTGTTTTCTTTTGGTACTTTTACATCATTGTACATAATGGTATGTGTATCTGATGCTCTGATGCCAAGTTTATCTTCTTTGGCTCCAATGGTAACTCCTGGCCAAGATGTCTCTACGATGAGCGCATTGATACCACGATGTCCTTTGTCGGTGTGTGTCTGAGCTATGACTAAATGGACAGATGATTTACCCCCATTGGTGATCCAGTTTTTTGTACCATTCAGTAAATAATAGTCGCCCATATCTATGGCAGTAGTTCTTTGACTAGTCGCATCACTACCAGCTTCTGGTTCTGAAAGACAGAAAGAACCTATCCATTCACCTGACGTAAGTTTAGGTAGGTATTTCATTTTCTGTTCTTCTGTACCATAAGTTTCTATTCCCCAGCATACAAGTGAGTTGTTTACAGAGACGATTACTGAACAAGAACTATCTACTTTACTTATTTCTTCCATGGCCAATACATAGGATAGTGTATCCATTCCGCCACCACCATACTCTGGTGCTACCATCATACCTAAAAACCCAAGCTCACCCATCATTTTGACTTGTTCGGTAGGATACTTCATTTCTCTATCACGATCTATGACGCCTGGTAACAATTCTCGTTGCGTAAAGTCTCTTGCTGCTTCTTGTACTGATATTTGTTCTTCTGTTAATTCAAATTCCATTTGGTTAAGATATATTTTGATTTAAGAATGATTAAGGTGACACAAAAGTAAGGAAAAATACAGCAATTTGTTTAACACAAAATCTGATATTTAATACTTACTTTTTATTGTGCGTCAATTTTATCCTAAAATCTTATGGAATTAGGAATTTGGCACCTTAATGGTATATTCTTTGCCTGGTGAGACAGTAAGTTTGGATGAAATCAACCATGGATTATAAAACTTGAGCATTCTGTAAGTTAGCCCATTTTCATGCGCAAAATCAGTCAAACTTGGGATGCTACTAGTGATTTTGATATCTTTTAAGTTTTGTGGTTGATACTTATGCTCATCTTCTAGGTAATAGCCGAAATCGCTTGGGTTTTTTACAATTTCTTTGATGGCGATGATTCTAAATAAATACCTTGATGTTTCTTCGTTAATATTCAAATCGTAATAACTTGTTTCTTTTTGTTCTGCAAGTGACCTTGCAAACGAAGTAGGCCCTACATTATATGCTCCTGCTACATTGGTCCATGTGCCAAATCTTTTGTACATTTGTTTTACATAGGCACATGCTGCCATAGTTGATTTCTCTAGGTGGAGTCTTTCATCTACTTCATCACTTATCTCGAGACCCATCTCCATAGCAGCAGGCTTCATAAATTGCCAAAATCCTTTAGCACTTGCTGAAGAAGTCACATTTCTCAAACCACTTTCTGCTATTGCAAGGTATTTGAAATCATCTGGCACTCCTTGTTCTTTTAGAATGCGTTCTACAATTGGAAAATATTTAAAAGACATCTTGATATTGAGCAAAGTAGTTGATTGCCAATAGGCATTAACACTCAACTCTCTATCTAATCTTTCTTTTGTATCAACATTAATAGGAACTACTTCTCCTGCGAAATCAAATTTCTTATCCAGGTTTACTGCTTTTATTTGCTGTGGCAATTCAAAAAAACTGCCTAAACTAGTATCTTTTGAAGAAAAGGACACGAATATCAATAGACAAAAGATGATACCTGATAAAAATCCGAATATTGGAAATAGGTTTTTATATTTTTCCATGACTTTTTAATTAAAATTTGAATGGTTAGGTTAAAGCACTCTTGGCCTTTTAAAAATAGGCACTGTACTGCATGGTTCGCCAAACATGATGCTCTGTGCATACGGCTGCATCATGGATGTAATATGCGCATAAGCATTGGCAGGTACAGGTCGATTGCTGCATCCTTTTATAACGACCCTTTGATCTTTATATTGCTGATAATCAATTTTTTGGAGAGCTTCTCTGTAGTACATTTTAAGATATTCTTCTTCAGTGCCATTGTATACATCAGCTGCTACATTGACTAGGTGCTGGTTGAGCAGCATATAAGCCCACAGTGGGATGATGGCATCTGTACTACAACCTACCAATACTATTTTTCCTTGGTATGATGACCAGTCCATAGACTTTAGCGCATCTCTAAAATCTTTTTCTTTTAAGATTAAACCATGAAAAAGATAATCTTTGATGTCAAAAGATATAAAGTCTGCTTTGGGATAAAAATCTTCCAAATTGAAGGTGATGATGCCGCTTTCTGCTACTCTATTTATTAAAGGTGTGGATTCCACTTTTTTATTTTTTACTATTCTTCTTCTACTTTGTCTAAAGAATCAAAACCAATTTTTTTATCGTTTTGTTCTTCTTCGATGGGTGCTTGTTCTCCTATTTGGTTTTCTACAGGATCGATTTCTTTAGGTTTTGGTAAGTCATGAATACTTTTTAGTCCAAAATAATCTGTAAATTTTGCAGTCGTGCTATAAAGAAGAGGTTTTCCTGGTCCATCACTTCTTCCAGCTATTTCTATAAGATCTTTTTCAAGGAGTTTTTGGACAGTATAGTCACTATTCACTCCTCTAATCGATTCAAGTTCGGTTTTGGTGACAGGTTGTTTGTATGCAATGATGGCCAAAGTTTCTAAAGCAGATTTACTTAATTTTTTATGGGTATTTTGTTTTAAGAATGTGCCAATAGTGCCGTGATAAGCTCCTTTGGTCATAAACCTGAAGCCACCGCCAATCTCAATAATCTCAAATGAATAATCGTCGCTGCTATATTTTTCCATAAGTGTTCCTATACAATCAGCGACTTCTTCATCTTTAAATTGAGTACTAAGACTTTCTTCCAAAGCATTTTTGATATCGTCAAAGCTGATAGATGGATTACCTGCAAATATGAGGCTTTCGATATGTAAGGTTAATTTTTCCAATTTTATCAATTATATCATTAATACCAATATTGATTAGTGGAGATGCACAATTGTACTTTATCAACCTTAAATCCTTACTTATGTATGGAATGATGAGAAGATTTGGCAATCCCAAACAACATTGAAATACAAATATACATAAATATTTTTGTGAATGAAATTATTTTTAGGCTCTATATGGTATTGAATGGGTAAAATATATAAATAGTTGTATCTTAGTGTTATGAATAATGAGCAAATTTTTGCAATGGCGTTAGGTCTAGTAGCTCCATGGGAAGTTAAGAGCATATCGTTTGAAGCCAATTC
>JBGSOH010000551.1:0-4902 GCA_041739205.1 Saprospiraceae bacterium | reverse complement strand
TCAGGGGCAATATTATTTATGGTTTTATTTTAAAATAATATACAGTATGAAACGTCAAAAACATCTCATTTTGTTTAACAAATACGAAAGGTTCGTTCATCCAATCTTCTTCAGAATTTATTTCCTACTGATATTTATTATTTGTAACATCAGTTCGATCGTTGCTCAAAATGACTTAGAAATAAATGTAGAAATAGCGGAACCATATCCTGTAGAATTGGAATATTACTTGGAGAATGCTTCCAATCTATACATTACTGTTGCCAATGTTTCAGCACAAGATCGAAATGTTTTTTACCATATTAGATTAGTTGGTAATAATGGCATAGATGCGCGTACCATATCTTCGTTTAAGCCTGTTGCTCCTGTCAATATCCCTGCCTTTAGAACATTGTTTTATGCTGGCAACGATCTCGGCACTGACTTTCCATTTAGCTATCCAGGAGATGTAGATCTCACAAGTGTTACCCCTGAGCAACAGGATTTTATCACATTCAATAGAGCATTGCCAGAAGGTAGTTATAGACTTTGTGTCATAGCTTACGATTTTAATACAAATCAAGTAATAGGCTCAGGATGTTCAGATGATTTTAATGTGAGTTATGGTGATATGCCTTTTATATATATGCCATATCAAGATGAAGTTATACCCACTAGTCAAAACAATCACGTCACCATCGGGTGGGAGCCACCTTACTCTTTGCAGCCACCTACAGGGACTTTTTCTTATAATCTGAAGATGATAGATATTACAGATGATGCTTTTGGAGATTTAGAATTGATGATGAATAATCCCGGTGTTTATCCGGTCCTTGATGTCTCAGATGTATTGCAGCAAATTTATAATTATGATTTTCCACCAGAAATAGAACTCATAGAAGGTCATCAATACGCCATAAGGGTACAAGCGGTAGATAATGTAGGTAGCTACCCAATTTCAAATAATGGATATAGTGAAATTTCTACTTTTTGGTATGGATACAATGCAGACGAAGAAATTGAAGAAACCAATAATAATCAATCCCAAGCAACCGACTGTGTCACCAATTGCAATTACACTAATAACATAAGCGAAACGCCGATATCAAATGCCAGTAATCTTGATGAGCTATTGGTAGGTCATTTTAGCGTGTCAGATTTAAATTTTATCAACGCATCAGGTAGCAATGCAAGTGGCACGGGAACCATAGAAATACCTTTTCTGAATGAGATAAAAGTAAATGTAAGTTTTGAGAATATTGGTATCAATGTGTCAGGTAGAGTATTCAGAGGAGAAGTCAAAGCGATAGTCGATAAAGCATATGATCCATCATCTATGACGACTACCATAGCTGAAGAAATGAATAACTTCATTCGCAATGGAAGGATAGTATCATCACTTATTACGGGCAATGGAAGTATAGGGATGCCATTAGGATTGGTTCAGAATATATCAGGGCACAATTTTATGTTTGGGTTTACCAAAATGGTATTTGAAGCCAACGGTGCCAATTGTCAGATAATCCAAAATCTACATATTCCACAACTAGGTGCCGAAGGTTGGATATCTATGGGTATCTCAGAAGCTTGTCTTATTCCTGCAGGTATAGGTGGAGAGTTTATATTACATCCTGTCAATGACTACAACATACCTTATCAAGGGGATATCACTATGGTCATAAAAGGGTCATCAAGTAGTAATCCGGAGACCATCAAAAGCAGTGCTTCATTTCTAGAAATGGATTGTAACGGGATCAAGAGCTTTGGTTTGGCTGGTGATGTTTTTTTTCCTGAATCTACATTGGTCAAAGAAAATGTTGATGGTGAAATCATAAGCGGAAAAGTGAAGGGAAATTTTTCTTTTACCCTTGAACGAGATATTGCTCCCAATGAAAATATTTATGCAAGATATGGTGATGAAGGTATTCCTGAAGAAGAAGGATTACATTTTGTAACAAGGGTTGACATCAATCCATTTCAGTTTGCAGGATTACAAGGATGGGGATTTGAGGTGGCCAATGCTTGGATTGATGTTTCCGATTACGAAAATCCTGCGGGTATACAGTGGCCAGAAAGTTATGATGATGCCAATATAACTATACGACCTAATGGAAATGCAGTGATGGAACCGACATGGACAGGCGTTTATGTAGAAGAAGTAAGTATTAAAACACCAAAGGAATTTTTAGGTACAAGAAATCGGGAAAGCATTTCAGCCAATCATATGATCATAGATCCATTGGTATCAATGTCAGTTGCTGCAAAAGACATCATCACTATAACCGATGGTAAGGTCGATAACTGGTCTGTGAGCATGGATAGTCTATTTATCACGATTGTGCAAAACAGATTAGAAAGTGGTGGCTTTAGTGGTGTCCTAGGTTTGCCGATTACAAAAGAAAATACCTACCTAAGATATACGGCACTTATTGAAGATAGTAATACAGAAAATGCCAGATTGGATCCTCCATCTTATGTTTTTTCGGTTAGACCAGAGGATGAAATCGAATTTCCATGTTTGATCGCAAAAGCTGCTTTGAGCACCAATTCTTATGTGTTAGGGAAGTTCACACCCAATGATAGAGATGAAACATATTTTGAAGCATATCTAGAAGGAGGATTAGGTATTAGCAGCGAATTATTTACGCCTGAAGGAAGCAGCAGCAATATACCTTTGCACATTCCGATAGCTGATTTTCAGTTTTACTATCACTCTCAAGATGGATTTGAAAACCCACATTTTGGTTTTGCAGGTTTATCTTCAACTGGTGGAAGTACCGGAAATAGTAATAACACCACAAACTATAATTTAAGTTGGGGCAATCAGTTTTCTGAAGAATCTTTTGCAGGTTTTCCCATCAATATAGAAAGTGTAGAACTATCAATGCCAACACTCAATGATGTAAAGTTTACTATTACACCTAGGGTGACATTGGCAGGCGATCAAGGTGGCATAGCTGGTGAAGTGGGCATAGATATTAATTCAACGATAAAAACCAAGAATGGGGAGAAAAAGATGGTTTTGCAAGGACTAGGCGTATCATCATTATATGTAAACACAGAAGCTTATGGACTTACATTAGAAGGTAATATTGAATTTTACAATAACCAAGGAGCCGACCAGGTAGGTAGCAAAGGTGCTAAAGGTGGCTTGCAAGTGATGCTTCCAATGGGTCTTGGTGTGAAGTTAGCGGCAGAATTTGGGACTAAGGTGACCAATCCAACTGCCGCTTTTGGCACAGCGTCCAATTATAATTATTGGTATCTAGATGGAATGGCATATTTTGCACCATTGGGTATTCCCATTGCTCCGGGTGTAGGTATTTATGGTATAGGTGGAGGCGTGTTTGTCAACATGACGAAAAGTGGATCAGGAGCCATGTCTCAAACCGATGTGAATGCCATGCTCAGCAATGTAAACAGCCAGAAATCCAGTAATGGTAGCAATAATGCTGTGGTGGGTACAGGTAGTTTACCTACACCGTCTTACGGCAGCTATGGCCTAAAAATGGCCACAACACTTGGTACTTACCCTACGGAAGCGGCACTCAATATGGATGTTTCGATATATGGAGAATTTGGAAAGAATACGGGATTGAGTATGATAGAAATCACAGGAGATGCCTTCATGTTTACGCCATTGAGCCAAAGAAATAAATCCAATTTTTGGGCTTCATCTACCTTGACTTGGATAAAACAGAGCAGTACAAAACATAGCTTTGACGGCACCATTAAAGTATATGTCAATACGCCAACCATACACGGAAACCCTTCTAATAATAATCAAATGGTCCGGGCAGCATTCCATGCAGAAGAAGGAGGCGATGGCGAATGGTATTTTCATGCAGGAAGTCCGGAAGATAGAGGCGTATTATACTTTGATTTCCCATTACTACCTGAGTCATCCGCTAGTGCATATCTAATGACAGGGCATGGCTTGCCTGCTGATCTTCCTATTCCAGAAGCTATAGCTTTTTTGATGAATAATGAAAAAACGGGTAGTGGCAAAAACAAATTGACAGATAAACAACCCATCAAAAAAAATGGGGAGGCTCGCTCAGATTATGATATCGTGATGGCAAATAATGCTTCTGGTGTCGCTTTTGGTGTGGAATTATCGATAGGATTGGGATTTGATGCAAAACTCATTTATGCTACCTTAACATCTACGCTAGGGTTTGATATCAATATTACACAAGATCCAGAGAGAACATGTTACGTCAGCGGTCAAGGAGATGTAGCACCAGGCATAGATGGATGGTATGCTAGGGGTCAAGTTTATGCAGGTGTAGAAGGCGATGTAGGTATTGCCTTTAGATTTGCAGGCAAAGACTATAATATTAGTTTATTTAATCTGGCAGCTGCTATGATGTTGTCTGGTGGTGGACCGAATCCCGAATGGGCAGAAGGAAGGGCAGGTATTACTTATAGTTTGCTAAATGGACTAGTAGATGGTACTAAAACATTTGACCTCACCCTAGGGCAGAGATGCGTGCCTGCATTTTCTGATCCATTCAGCGGTATGGAAATAATTTATGAAACGTCACCAGCTGAAGGAGAGACCGGTGTAAGCATTTTTACAGATCCTGTAGTGACTTTTATTTTGCCTATCGGTGAAGAATTTACCTTACCTGTGATGAAAGATAATGGTAGTACTAAAGATATGACTGTCCTATTAGCATTAGATAAACTCAATTTGGTAAAAGAAGGAGGAACAGCAGTAGCCGAAAAAGCCGAAGATTGGGATGATGATAAACAAATAGTTACATAACAATTGGATGAGGTGTTATCACAATTTACAGATTATGAAGCCACTTTACGCAACATCGGCTACGAAGTCAAAAGCTCAGGAAATGTCAGATTGAAAGATGAAAACAATAGCGACTGGAAAGAAGAACAAAAATGGTCTTTCAAGACGGGAAG
>JBGSOH010000495.1:0-2936 GCA_041739205.1 Saprospiraceae bacterium | reverse complement strand
ATAAGCTGTCCAAATCTCTTTGCGCAGCATCCTATTTTCGGCATATTGGAGAAAAGGTATCACACTCGCATTTTGCAAAGTAAACACCCATTTTTCAGGCATATTGTGCGTTTCAGCTGTATCTTTTGAGGCAGATATGATAGATGATGGAAGACCTGCGAGATCGTTTTCGTTGTCAATGATGAGTTGGTATTCATTGGTGGAAGCAAGTATGTTTTTGCCAAATTCCAGACTTAATACCGTCAGTCTTTGGTTGATGTCAGCTACTCGTTTTTTATCTTGTGCCTTTAGGTTTGCGCCATTTCTGACAAAAGTTTTGAAATATACTTCCAGCAATCTCAATTTTTCACCCGTGATTTTCTGCTGTTTTCTATTTTCCCATACAAATTTGACCTTTCTAAAAAGAGCAACATTCATAAATATCTTATCATTGTGTGCAGATAATTTAGGCGCTACTTTTTGCATGATAGTTTGTAGCGACTCACTCGTGTTTGCGTAAGAAAGATTGTAAAGTACAGCTGCCGTTCGCTTTATGATCTGTCCAGAATTTTCTAGCGCTTCTATGGTATTTGCAAAATCAGGTGTAGCAGCATTCTCGATGATGTCCTTTATTTCGCTCTTCTGCTGACTTATGCCTTGTGTGATGGCAGGTGCAAAATGACTGTTTTTAATAAGATCAAATGGAGGAACACCATATGGCGTCGAAAATGGAAACAAAAATGGATTCATAAAGGATGATAATTTATGTTGTTGTAACTGATTTGGGATAGGAATGGTTCAGAAGTGGCTTCCAAAAACAAAAAAAGCCGTAAAACAATACTTGCTTTACGGCTTTTTACATTTTAAAGCGGTGAATGTCCGTACCCTTATGACATTTTTATAATTTTCTGAGTATGAAGATAGTCACCATTATCGCTAATAATTTTAACAAAATATATACCATTAGGTAAATCTGATATTTGTATTTGAGTTTGTGACCCGAAAATTGAACTAGTTTTTACTGTTATTCCTAGATGATTAATAAAATTTATTGTACCTTTTTGGAAATCAGTTTTCATCTGTTGAATGGTGATGTAGTCTGTCATTGGATTTGGGTAAATCTTGATTTGTTTTCTAGCATTAGCTATTTCATTAGTATTTATAGTAAAATCTAGACCAAAATCCTTACCGTCAAAACAAGCAGTATAGTAATATATATTATTTACTTGCACGGTAAATACCAATTCATTGTTATCGGTAATAACACCCCTCAAGCCGTTTATCTTGGAATTAATATCTCCGGACTTTACGGAACCATATTTTTCTATCTTACCATCATCATCTACACTGAAAATAATTGCAGAGTAGTCAAGTTCTCTTCTATCTCTCGTAAAAAAATAAGTCTTCCCATTCTTACGACCTAAAAACTCTAATGTTTCGGCAAAATATCCATCCAAAGTAAGTTCTTTCACGTAAAACTTCTCATTGCCATTTTCATCTAGACAAAGTAGCCATCTTTTTTGTGCTCTGTTATCTAGGGTGTCTATATACAAAGTAGAAATAAAAACAGCGTCGTCATATGCTTTGAAACGAGTAAAAAAACCTTGGAAGACATCAGGCAGCTGAAGATAAGCATTCAAATTTTTTTTATACTTAAGTTCTAGTTTTGATAATGATATGTTTTCATTCTCATTGATATGCAATTTCTGTAATTCAATATTGTATGGAATATTCTCAAATTGAAATTTTTGAACTATAATGCCGTAAAGGTTGTTCTTGTCATCCGTACCAAAAATATTGTCATTAGTTTCGCTTAAATATGGTATAGTATCTATAGGTTTATAAACATAGGTCATATCAGGAGTAGAAATCAGCTCTTGATTAAGAGCAACATTACTTACTTTATAACTAAAATCTAAAAATGTTTGGTTACTTAGAAGAAATTCGCCTGTAGCAAACCAATAAGAATTAGCAAGACTTTTTAGAAAGTATCCTCTAAGTGGACTCCATTTGATAGTGTCTGCAATATTAGTGTTTGTTATGTGGTTAACAATCATACCATCATCCGCATCCAAATGAATAGTGGCCGGTAATGAAGGCTGTGGAGCAATCCAACCAATATCTGAGGTAGCTGGAGGGCCATATTTTCTAAATCCTTTGAGCACTATTTCTTCACTTGCGGGATCGTAAAACATTCCTGGAAAAAATTCTTGATGTTCTGTTAGATAAGTATCGTTATTTAACGCAGCTACCCATTTCATTTTACCCGTAATTAAGTCTATGTTTTGTATTAGGTTGCCGTGTCGATTGCCGTGTCCTGAAGTGCAGTGATTATTAATTAGTAACTGATTACTCTCAATTTTGTGCTCATAAGGAAAGCAAACTGTGTAGGGAGTCCTTATATTAAACCCAAAGTTATCTTGTACAAAGTTAGTATCAATAAGCACGTGTTGCCACTTGGGAATCAGATTATTAATATTGAGTGAGTCGATTTCTTGGCTGTAAGTCTTAAATGACAACAAAAAAAAGAAAATCAAAAGAAGGGTATTTTTCATTATAAATGATATTAATTCGGTAAATATTTATCAGCGACTAAGGTAGTTCATTTCTAGAAATATCGTTCAATATTTATAAATAAAAATCTAAATACTCAATCAAATTGAATTAAAAACAAAACTTATAAAATGAAAATCTGCGATATCTGTGTAATCTGCGAGCAAACAAAAAAGCCGCAAAACAAAACTGCTTTACGGCTTTATAATACTTTAAATATCCAAATATTATTTCACAAACTCCAAGCTTCTTGCTATAAATGCGGAAAGTTCTTCGCCTTTAAGCATGTTTTGATTCAATAGCGCTAAGTCGTGGAGATAGTTGGCAAAATCTGCTTTCTTTTCTTCACTTTTCATCTTTACCAATTTATCTGCGATGAGTGGGTGATTGGTATTGATGACTAC
>JBGSOH010000464.1:0-6803 GCA_041739205.1 Saprospiraceae bacterium | reverse complement strand
AGGTATACCAATATTTTCTATAGTTTCGAATATTGCTAATTGTTGTTGAAGGTAATTAAGATAGTCTTTTTTAGATAATTGTCCCCTAAACATTCTGACATCAAATTTCATTAAAAGATGCTACAAGCGTCAAGCATAAGTTAGCAGAAACAATGCCATTTAATGTCAGAATGTTTAGGGGACAATTATCTAAAAAAGACTATCTTAATTACCTTCAACAACAATTAGCAATATTCGAAACTATAGAAAATATTGGTATACCTCATGAAAGTCTAAAAAGAGTATCCAATGTGCAACTTGATATTAATGAGCTAATTCAGGAAGGAATTAACCCATCAAAAACGATCAAAAGTACTATGGAATATATCGACCATTTAAAGAATAAAAGGTATGATGAGATTTTACAACATATTTATTTGAATTACCTTGCGCTGGCATATGGTGGACAAATGATTAAAAAGAATGTACCTTCTAAGGGCAAGATGTATGACTTTGACAACTTACAGGATGCTGTCGCTACCGTTAGAGCAGTTCAAAAAGATGACTGGGCGGATGAAGTTAATTTGGGTTTTGATTTTCTAATCAGAATTTTCGAAGAATTAGATCAAACGCAAATTTAATATTATTACCATGGAGTTACTAAAAACATTTGGCGCTTTAGGCTTTTGGTTCTTTTTTATCAAGGGATTATTGTGGTTGTTACTCTTTGCACTTGTATATTTTGGATTGGTAGATAAAGCAAAAATTAAGATCCTTAAAGACAGACTAAGTATCCTAAAAAAGAAAAGAGATTAATTTTTGAGTCCACTCCGAAAGCACAAATTGAGCGATAATCAGCTGTTTTCTACCCTAACCATAAATGGAAACATCTGATTATCAATGCAATAGAAATCATTATTTTCCATTTTGGTTATACTAAGGACTTTTCGGAGTACACTCATTTTTATCTAATCAAACAATCTCTCCATCCTTCATCTCAATGATTCGATCACTGTTCTTGGCAAATTCATCATCATGAGTGACTGCAATAATCGTCTGCCCAAGCTGACTCGTCAATTCCTTAAATATATCAAAAACAATAGCCGTGTTTTTACTGTCTAGGTTGCCTGTGGGTTCGTCGCACATAATCATGAGTGGATCATTGATGAGTGCGCGGGCTATGGCTACACGCTGTTGCTGTCCGCCAGAAAGTTTGCTTGCAGGTTTAAGTGCCTGATCTTCTAGACCCAAAAGTTTGAGTTTGTCAAAAGCTTTGGTTTCTATTTCTTGGATAGAATGTTTACCCAATTTCAAAGCTGGAATCATCACATTTTTCAGACAAGAAAATTCTGGCAGTAGGTAATGAAACTGAAAAACAAAACCAATCTTTTGGTTGCGCATAGTAGCGAGTTGATCATTGGTTTGTCCTGTTACGTTTTGACCATCTATCATGAGTTGACCTTCGTATTCTGTATCCATGGTAGATAAGATGTACAACAAGGTGGATTTGCCATTTCCAGATTTTCCTATCATACTCAGAAATTCACCTTTGCCAACAGTAAAGGATATATTTTTCAAAACCTGAAATTCTACAGGATCGTGAAAGTATTTATTGATATTTTTTGTTTCGAGAATATTCATTTTATTGAATTATTTGTTTGTTAAGGTAATATTTTTCATTGTTCGCTAGTTCGGTTGTATGTCGTCATTATCTGTCATGTAACGTAAGTAATATTGCATCGATGCTACAAACTTCGACGATCGGTCCGCTTACTTTCTGAATATGGAAACTGGATCCACCTGAGCAGCTTTACGAGCTGGAAGGTACCCCGCAAAAAAAGTGATGACCATACCTACGACAGCTCCTTGAATAAATTTTGACAATTCATAATCAATAGGAAAAAATCCAATGTCTCCACCTATGTACACTTTTTTCAATAAGGTAACTAGGATCGCAGCCATAATCATACCTCCTACTACACCCATAATACCTATAGATAAGGCTTGGGTAAGGAAGATCCTTATGACATCGTGGCCTTTAAATCCCATCGCCTTTAAAATAGCAATATCGTTGATCTTTTGGCTGACAGTCATATTCAAGATATTGTAAATACCGAATCCTGCTACGATCAGTATCGTGTATGAAACAAAGGTGATCACTATTTTTCGCATTCTAAATGCAGCCATAAGTGATTCATTGGCTTCCTTCCAACCTTCTGATTTATAACCCGTTAACGTCGTAAGGACTGGTGCTATCTTGGCAGCTGCTTCTGGATCTTTGACATTGACATTAATATCTGTCACGTAGGTATTATTTTCTTGCAATAATTGTTGTGCAGTGGACAGATTGATATAAGATTTGGTTTTATCAATGGCACTATTGTTGGTCTTGAAGATGGCAGTCACTTTCAGATTTCGATTGACACCTTTGGATGAAGTGATATTAATATTGTCATTGATTTTCAGGCTCAATTTTTCTGCTACACCACTACCTACAGCGATGGCATTTGTATTTCCTTGCATTTTGTCAAAATCACCTTCCACAATGGTCGATTTTATACTAAACATTATATCAGCTTCCGAAGGTATGATACCAATGGCCATACCAGATATTTGTGTTTTGCCGACATTGTAAAATATAGTAGCCGAAACTTGAGGTGTGACTATGGTAACATCTGGATTTTTTTTGATCAAAGAAACAATCTCATTTGGATTGGTTAAGGTATTGCTGGCTGGTACTACTTTTGGATTGATAATGATGGATTTTCCACCTTCAGATTCATACAAAGGTTTGCTGAGTTCATCATCTTTATACACTCGAATGTGCGCTGTACTTTTAAAGATCGATTCACTCGATGTACGATCAAAACCTACCAACATACTATTCATAAATATGTAAATGGACATGCCCAACAAAACGCCCATGACTGCCACAAGGGTAAGTTTTTTGTTGGTAAACAAATAAGTAGTGGCTATATCTGTGTTGATATTCATGGTTATGGTTTTATGGGTGCTAAGACGTCTTCAGATGTTATGCCTTCCAATACTTCTACATAATCTGTAGATACAATGCCAGTTTTTATGAATAATGCGGTGTCCCTGCCTTTGAGCATGACTTTATTACCGTACCCCATGTATTCTCTAGGTATCAACAGAGCATTTTTCTTCTCGCCTACCAAAATATTTCCTTCCAATGGTGTACCAAAGATATTGGATGAAGCAGGAAGCGTATCTGTCAACAATATCTTACATACAAAAGATTGACTAGCATCATCAAAGGCAGAAAGTATTTCATTGACTCTACCAGTATAGGTTTTGGTCTTGTCGGTATTAAGTTGGATTTTGGTTTCCTGCCCGATTTTGACACGGTGAATACTGCTTTCATCTATAGTCAGGACGATCTCTAGTTTATTCGGATTGGCTACCATGGCTATGATGTCTCCTTTCCGCACATAATCACCGGTACTTTTAAACTTTTTGATGATGGTGCCATCATTGATGACGCTGATTTTATTGTAACTTTGTACCACCTGACTATTTTTAAGTTGCCCTTTGGTGACGATTTTTTGTTGTTTGGCTTGTTGCAATAGTAGATCGTATTGTTTTTTGAGCGCATTGAAATTGGACAAAGCATTCTCAGCTGCCAATTTTGCATTTTCGTATTCTATTTTGGCAATACTTTCTGATTTCATCAATCTTTCATATCTATCGGCTAGTAATTTATCTTGTTGATACTTAGCTTCTGCAAATGAAATATTTTGTCTGAGCTGTTGCAATGCAGGTGCGTTGCTAGTCAGATTTTCATTGGCAATGACAAGCTGATCTGCCGCTGTGGAAGTATTGATGACATTGGATTGGTTGTCAATGGAGGCAATAATGCTTCCCTTTTTCACCACAGTACCGATGTCATAATTGGCATTCAGCAATATGCCATCCGTCTGCGCTGTTAGATTGTACGTATCGTCCCACTCTATCTGTCCTGGTGCAAATACCCATTCCTGAATGTCTTGTACCACAGGTTTGACATCGGCGGTTTCTTTATTTTTGCAGCTGATTATAATAGATGTACTGAGCAATAAATAAATATATTTTGATGACATAATTTGCTATTTATGAATTGATTAATATTGGTTTTGGATGATGATTTTATGTTTTGCAAATGCGATATTGGCCAATGCTACGACTACATTTAATTGGCTATTGAGCATGTCATTTTGAGATGTCAATAATCTGTCCAATGGCAAGATATTTTCATTATATTGGTTGAGATTTTTCTGATAAGTATCTTCTTTTAGATCCGCGATGGATTTAAAATTGGACCATTGTTTCTGAGCTTTTTCGTACTCTAAAGCCAGTTGTTGATCTTTACTTTTTGTTTCATTTTGAATGTGCAGTTCGTTGTTTGCGAGAGATTGCAACTGATACTTTTTATTTTTAATGGACGAAATACGCTGCACAGTAGGCAAGTCCCACCCTATTTTCAGCCCAATAAAGTTGTAATGTATGCCTGTAGAATTATTGGCAAAAAAGAAATCATTGCTTAGGTTTTGCCAGTTGAGCGATGATGTGAATGATAGCGTAGGATAATATTGATGCTGAAGTACTTTGATATCTTGTTGCAACATTTTCGACTGTAAAATGGCGTTTTTATATTGAATATTACCAGAAATAGGTACAGGCACATTGTCTAGAACATAGTTAAGTAAATCTTCTTCCACCATAGGTTTCCATTTATTCTCCAAGAAAAGCGAGAGTATATTTTCCTGAAGACTGATATTGTATTGCAATTGTTCCAACTTATCTTGCAGAGCGATTAGATTGACTTCAGCTTCGTTGACATCTTGTTTTCTGATGATGCCTTCTTGATATCGATCAGTGACCTTAGCTTTGATTTGTGTGGCAATTTCTATATTTAGGGTCAATACTTTTTGCTGATTTTTGAGCGAAACGATATTATAATATGTGGCATTTACACTTTCGTAAATAGTCATTTCATTGAGTAGGTTTTGACTCTCCGTCAATTGTTGATTGATTTTAGCTGACTTTATTTGAGAGATAGCTGATAGATTGAAGATATCAAACTGTGGCTGTAGCGAAAGCAATGAGTTGTATTGTTGTCCGAAAGTCACTTCTCTGAAAGTACCAGCAGGACCACCAAAAATCTCAGCAGGTATAAAGTTATTTTGCAATCGGGTATTGTCTATCATTGTAAACGACACAGGCATCCGAGGATTGATGACGTTGCCTATGGATGTCTTGCGCGCCAGTTCGGCAAGTTCTGTCTGAATGGCTGCATTTTTAAATATGGTATTGCTTTGTTTGACATCTTTCCATACTTCTTCAAGTGATGCATAGTTTTTCACATCCTGGGACAATCCAAGCGATACAACACAAAACATAAAAACAAACAGCAAGAAAGATTTATAAAAATAGGTTTTGTATATCATATTAATTTTTAGCGTTTTGAGATACTAATGTAAAAAAGTCATCGATCATTTGGTTGCCTTCTTTGATCAAATCAAAAGAAAATTTGAGCGTTTTCCACTTAAACATCGTCAGTCTGAATCCACCCATCAGGAAATGAATTAATGTTTCTTGAGGCAGCACTGGTTCCATGTTTCCATTAGTAATACATTGGTTGACCAGTTCATTGATGATTTGTATTTTGTACAAAAACATCTTGATAATTTGATTGCGCATACCTTCACTTTCGTCAATGAGTCCGTCGGAAAGTACCACGATGACAAAATGTGGATTGTCCTTAAAATATCGAAACTGAGAATCAAATATCTGTACCAATTTAGTCTTAGCATCCACTTCTTGTGCTAGGATAGGTTCGAATCTTTCTTGGATATTTTGATACAAATATTCCAACATAAGCACGAGAATATCATCTTTACTTTTAAAATGACGGTACAATGCACTCTCTACAAATCCCATCTCAGCTGCTAGTGTCTTTACTGTAAGACCCGACAACCCTTTGCTAGCGAGAAGCTTTCCTGCTGCTTGGATGATTTCTAATTGGCGATCTGTGATGTTCATAAATATGTTGTGTGTGAATGTTCACTCACTTGTATAACGATAATACATAAATAAAGTTTGACTTTCATTTATACTTTTTTTTAAAAGCGTTAATATATTTAATTATATCTTTACAGAATTTAAAGGACTAAGTGCTTAAACAACAATTTTTTTTGTAAATTCATAGCGCCTTTTACAAATAAATTAAATAGACATCTCATTCATCTGAAATATTATTAAATGAATTTGAAAGCAATAATTATAATTAGATCTGTTATATTAGTAACCTGCATTATTATTTTTAATAATACACTTTGGTCTCAATTTTCGTCTTCAGAATGCAGATTATTGGGCGTAAATCATAATAATGATGTATTAGATAATAGCACTGCAATATTTTATTTAAACTCTTTGCAAGGCATAATTAGTATTAATGGTGATACATTAGTAAAACCAAAATACAGTTATATAAAAAAAATGAAAAATGGTTTCTACGGAACCTTCTCAAATAATTTTGAAAAGGGCATCATTAACAGAGAATATAAAGAGATTCTTACACCTAAACATACTAATATTACTTTACTTGCTCAAGGAATTCAAGTGATTGACGGCAGTAAAATTCTATTTTATGATTATGAAGGCAACGAAAAAAAAGATACTATTTTCACAAAATATTTTATAACTCACTCTGAGAACGGCTTATTGATAGCATCTGAAAACCAAAAAGATTATGGTGTTATAGATGAGATATCTAAAACTTGGATATTAAAACCAAAATATCATCGAATTGATATTTCAAACCC
>JBGSOH010000462.1:0-2053 GCA_041739205.1 Saprospiraceae bacterium | reverse complement strand
AAATTGTAAATCCGAATAATTCATCATTAGAAAGTAACATGCATTGGCTAGATCATCTACGTGCATAAACTCTCTCAATGGCTCGCCCGTACCCCATACGACTACTTCTTTATCTCCGCTAACTTTAGCTTCATGAAACTTACGTATCAAGGCAGGTATCACATGAGAGTTTTGTAAGTCATAATTATCACCAGGACCATATAAATTGGTAGGCATAGCTGATATAAAATCACAACCGTATTGCCGTCTATAATTTTCGCAGAGTTTGATACCTGCTATTTTTGCAATGGCATATGGCTCATTGGTAGGCTCAAGGATACCTGTCAACAAATCTTCTTCCTTCATTGGTTGGGGTGCAAATTTTGGATAAATACATGAACTTCCCAAAAATAAAAGTTTAGTTACTTTGTGCACATAAGACGCATGAATCACATTGGCTTCTATCATCAGATTATCATACAAAAAATCTGCTCTGTAGGTATTGTTGGCTACTATACCACCTACCTTTGCTGCTGCTAAAAATACATAATCTGGTTTTTCTGCTTCAAAAAAAGCATTAACAACAGACTGATCTCGAAGATCTAATTCTTTAGACGATCGCAATACTAAGTTTTCAAAACCTTCGGCTTTGAGCTTGCGGACTATGGCAGATCCTACCATACCATTGTGGCCTGCGATGTATATTTTGCTATTTTGCTTCATTTTATTCAAATTCATTTCTAACAATAAAACCTGCGTCTCTTAGTACTTGATCACGTTTAAAGAGATTTAAGTCAGATTGGACCATCTCTGTACAAAGTGCTTTAATATCGTATTTGGGCTTCCAACCTAATTTTGTCATGGCTTTTGTAGGATCACCTATCAAAAGATCTACTTCCGTAGGTCTGAAATATTTAGGGTCTATAGCTAATATCTCTTTACCTATCTCTATGGGATATTCAGCACCACATGATTTTACATATCCTTTTTCGTCCACACCCTCTCCTTTAAATTCAATTTCAATTTGTACCTCAGCAAATGCCATTTTTATAAATTCTCTGATTTCAGTAGTGACACCCGTAGCGAGTACATAATCTTCTGGCTCATCTTGCTGAAGTATCAAGTACATGCCTTCTACATAATCTTTGGCATGACCCCAATCTCTTTTGGAATTAATATTTCCCATCCAAATCTTGTCTTGAAGTCCAAGTGCAATCTTGGCTACACCTCTTGTGATTTTACGAGTGACAAAAGTCTCACCTCTCAATGGAGATTCATGATTAAAGAGAATGCCATTACAAGCAAACATATTATAGGCTTCACGGTAATTTACTGTAATCCAGTAAGCATACATTTTTGCTACTGCATACGGTGACCGTGGATAGAATGGTGTTTTTTCTGATTGCGGTACTTCTTGTACCATTCCATAAAGCTCTGATGTAGATGCCTGATAAATCCTAGTCTTTTTTTCTAAACCTAAGATTCTGATCGCTTCCAAAAGTCTTAAGGTACCTATTCCATCCACATCTGCTGAGTATTCTGGCTCTTCAAAACTCACGTGGACATGGCTCATTGCACCAAGATTGTATATCTCGTCAGGTTGTACTTCTTGGACTATTCTGATGATATTGGTACTATCTGCCAAGTCTCCATGATGCAATATGAACTTTCTATCATCAATATGCGGATCTTCGTATATATCGTCAATACGAGAAGTATTAAATAGTGATGCTCTACGTTTAATACCATGGACTTCATATCCTTTCTTAAGCAAAAGATGAGAAAGGTAAGCTCCGTCTTGTCCTGTGACACCTGTGATTAAAGCTCGTTTCATTTATGATGTTATTGAATTAATTTGTTGAATTACTTGTTTGTTGATTTGCAATATAAAAATGCAAATGGAGATCCTTTGATAATTAATTTTTGTCTCACAGATTTATCAGATTGCGCAGATACTAGTTATCTATCAGGCTGGAAGCCTATTGAAACTGTATCTTGGCGAAGATGTAAAGACAAACAACAGTGAATGACTTTACGTTTTTTTATGGTATAACAATCTAGTATCAACTGCTCC
>JBGSOH010000434.1:0-4528 GCA_041739205.1 Saprospiraceae bacterium | reverse complement strand
TGGACATCTTTACTTAATTTTTGAAGTTCGTAAAACAATCCTTTTTCTGCCTCTGAGAGATTTGTAGGTACTTTGATCTGAAAAGTAATGTACAAATCCCCAAATTCATTCTCTTTTTTATACTTTGGAAATCCCTTGCCTTTTAATTTGACTTTAGTAGTGGATTGCGTACCTTCTGCTATTTTTAATTTGACTTTACTATCAAAAGTATCTACCACGATTTCACCACCCAATATAGCTGTATACAAATCTATATCTACAGTCTTATACAAATGATCTCCTTCCCTTTTAAAATGGGTATTATTTTCTATCGCAAATGTGATATATAGATCGCCGTTAGGTCCATTATTCACACCTTGACTGCCTTGTCCAGCTATTTTGATCACCTGACCATCTTCTATGCCAGCAGGAAATGTAAGTCTGATGTTCTTACCATTGATGGTGATGGTTTGTTTCTGCGTTTTGTAGACATCTGTCAGCTTTAGTTGTAGCGTTGCGTGTATATCATCTCCTCTGAATTTATTTCTTTTGCCACGTCGATCGCTTTCTCCCCCAAACATAGAACTAAAAAATTCTGAAAAATCTTCACCATTATCACCACCAAAACTGCCCGAGCCAAAAGGCTGCCCTTGTCTCTTGCTAGATTGTGATCTGTTCTGTTGCATTTTTTCTATCTCGTCAGCATGCTGCCAATCCTTTCCGTATTTGTCATATTTTTTGCGCTTCAGTGGATCACTTAGCACTTCATTTGCTTCGTTTATTTCTTTAAATTTCTTTTCTGCCTCCTTATTATCAGGATTCAAATCAGGGTGGTATTTCCTAGCCAACTTACGGTAAGATGATTTTATGTCACTATCATCAGCTGTCTTGGGTACACCAAGCACTTTATAATAATCTATGTATTCCATCTTAATGTTTTATAATCTATCTAAAATCTATTTATCTTATTTGAGCAAATTGAAAGTATATGGTTGTTATATGATTGTTTAATTATCGAAGTGATCTTGTCACTAATATAAAAAAATGGGTGCCACATCCTTTTCATAAACGGTTAAATCTTATCATCTACCCAAACAAATTTATATTAAATACACACAACAAAAAAATGACTTCGTGGACTGTCAGTAATGATTTTGATCAGGGCGTGTATTACTCTTAAAAAAAATTATAATCAGTTAAGTAATTAAGCGCATAGATGCTAAGTGGACATTTCCTATAAATGACTTATCCAACCATAAGAATTGAAATACTTGTGCAAAAAGAATCATTTGATCTTTAAAGTTGATCAAACATCACATATTAATCAAAATGCTATGATGAAATTAGATGCAAAGATGTATAAAATACAAAGTGTATCCCTTACATAATTCGTTTTTTTACTTACACAATTATGTTTTTATGAATCATAATAATTAGTTTTTGACAACAGATGGACAACTTAAGCTTGATGTCTAAGTTCTATAAAAGAACAAAACACAGACATTACAGGGTCCAGTAGATGTGGAACCCAAACTTAGGACAAATCAATGATTGTCACTTTCGGAAGTAGTGATGCTACATCTTCTTTTCGACATAATTCAGTGCCAGGATTAAGCGTAGCAGCTGTGCCACAAGCTACACCATATTGGACAGCTTCTATCAATTCGCTGCCATCATGAAGGGCATACACCATACCAGCGACCATGCTATCTCCTGCACCTACCGTACTTTTTCTTTCTACAGTAGGTGGTATTATTTGTTTTATAATATTGGATGTTACCAGCAACGCACCTTCAGCACCCATGGATACCACAACTACTTCGCATTTGCCACTTTTGATCAGTGACCTTGCAATGTCTTTGACTTCGTTTACATCTATTTCCTTTTTGCCTACTAAAGCAGACAATTCGCCTAGATTGGGCTTGATCAAAAAAACGCCTGCATCTACAGCTTGTTTTAAAGCATCCCCTTTGGTATCGACAATCAGTCTTGCATTTACCTCATGCGCAAAGGCAGCTATCTCTGCAAATATGGTTAGGGAAACGCCAGGCGGCACACTACCACTGACGATAATATAAGATAGGTCATCCATTGCTTTTAGTTCAATAAGAAACCGTATATATTCCTTTTCAACCAAAGTATTCATAGGCATACCGAACCGATACTGTTTACCATTAGACTCATCTACTATGATGATGTTTTCTCTAGTCTCATGGACGCCTGCAATCACGATAGATGGAATATTTTCTTGCTCCATCAATTGTTCAAATTCCTTACTATTACAACCACCTGATATATACATAGCCTTTGCTTTGGTACCGAGTTTGGACAAAGCTCTAGCTACATTGATACCTCCACCACCAGGTTCTAAAGTCACCGCTGTACAATTCATCTTGATATCAGGAGCCAAGGCTGCGACCATAGTGCTTTTATCAATACAAGGACTGAAGGTGAGTGTTACTATTCGAGACATAAACTACTTTTATTACAAAGATACAATCTTATGATGCAGATTGCATTGACCTAGCAAAAAAACAAAAATCTTTCCAACAAATCAGCCTTCTATTTGTATATTAATCTGACTGTATTTTATCATAAAAATTGTTTCATTCGGCAAATCTTAAACTGTGCAGGAATTTTTAAAACAACACATCATCAAAAGGCTAGGAAAAGATGTAAACAACTTAGACCTAGTACTTTCTAAATTCAAACCCATAGTGACCAAACGAAATCAACAGATTTTGAAAGAAGGTGAGATCTGCAAGTATGTGTATTTTGTAGTCAGCGGTTGTTTGCAAGTTTATGTATACGATCATGAAATGAACGAAACGACAAGAGACATCGTTATAGAAGATCATTGGTGTAGTGAGTTAATTAGTTTCGGAAGTGGTCAGCCTGCCACGGAAAATATTCGTACAGTAGAGCCTTCACAACTATTGGCTATCGATAGACAAGGATTTCAGGAAATGATGGAAACGGTGCCACAATTTGACAAGGTGTATAGACAGATATTGGAAGCTTCTTATGCAAATTCTGTCTATCGGATTAATACATTTATATCACTTTCTGCTTTAGACAGAATAAAATGGCTCATGGAAAATCGACCTACATTGATGACTAGGGTATCATCCAAACTCATCGCATCCTATCTGGGTATTCACAAAGATGTATACAGCCGGCTTAAATCGAAATTGTAGACTTTTGTCATCGTCCGACAAAAACAACGCGGGTAACTTTGCGTCATTAATCACACTTAAAAAAGTAAAACAATGACTGAGTACCTTTTATTATTTCGCAATGCCAGCGCAGAAAATGGCTACCTAGCAACTTCTCAAGATATGGCTGAAGACATGCCCAAGTGGCAAGCATGGATAGGAAACATCGCTAGCCAAGGAAAACTCTTACATACTGCCCCTATGCAATATGAAGCATCCATCGTATCGGACGAACAAGTCACCACTGGGCAACCATACAAAGAAAGCAATAGTGTCTTAGTATCTGGATTCCTGATTTGCAAATCTGACGATATGGAAGAAGTACAAGCTTGGGGAAAAACCTGTCCTATCCACAAATATCCCCATAGTTCTGTAGAAATAAGACCACTCATACCATTCCCAACCAATTAAACAAACGCATTATGGACCGAATATTACAAGCTGGAAAATATATTTTTCCTATTTCGTTTTTACTATATGTAGGATTGCACCTAGGCAAACCTGAAGTAGGGGCAGCTTTTGTGCCTGACTACCTGCCTTTCACATACTTTTGGAATTATTTTACGCTCGTTTGTATTCTATTATTTATCATTAGTGCTGTCATAGGAAAATACGACAAACTTGCTTATACCTTGATGGCACTTTATGTATTACTTATGGCTGTATTGGTCCACTTACCGAGAGCTATGGGTCATGAATTGGGTATAGAAAATATGACCGCAGACATGGCAAGAGAAAAAGAATTAGAAATGGTCAACTTTTTTAGAAACATCACGGTCATGGGTGCTTTGATGGCTTTTGCTAAGTTTGTGGCAAAGGATAAAAGGATCGTAGGCTAATATTATGAAGGCGCCAAATGTACTGTTAAATACGTTTGGCGCCTTATATTTAATGACTTTACTTGTAACTATTTAGCTCAAACCCCAAAGGGGTTGAATTATAGTAACCACGGATGTAAATCCGTGGTATAAGTGGAAAGCGAATACGATTTTGGCGCTATTTAACGCTGAAGCGCCACTCAGTTTGCCTGAATGTTGCAAACCTGTCAAGCCTCAGCATGAAATCGTGACAAAATTGGTTTAGAAATGTATTAACTTAAATAGTTACCTTTATTTTAAATAAAATCATAGCTGTAAAAACGAAAGCTCAAAAACAATAAAACGGTATATAGTAATGAAAAATATAGCATGAAGTAGCGAAAAGGACATTCCTTTAATGATCGACAAATACCATTTCTGACCGAATAACCTTCGAAAAACTATGGTACAATACACTCCAAATAAAGAGATAAGGACCAAAGCAACCATCTCATCAGAAATATAAGCTTCGCAAAT
>JBGSOH010000395.1:0-5223 GCA_041739205.1 Saprospiraceae bacterium | reverse complement strand
GTGGTAGATTCATTCAGTCCATTATTAAAAAATGCGTCTGATGTCGCCAAAGGTGTATTATGACAATGTGCACACTCGCCATCAGGAAGATCAGGATCAATGTCAAAAAAGATACCATAACCCATCAACTCTTGATCTGTGTATATGTCATTGTTCTGTTCGACTCTATCAAATTTTGAGTCTTTTGATATAATGATTCTTTCGAATTGAGCAATCGCTTTGGCAGCTAATTCTTTGGTGATTTGATCCCTACTTGTTATACCGAATGCTTCTCTAAACATACGTGGATAACTTGGGTGCTTTTTTAATTTTTCTACCACTTGGGGCCAAGTATGGTGTAATTCTATTGGGTCTTCTACAGGTAAAAGTGCTTGTTCTTCTAATGTTTTTGCCCTACCATCCCAAAATAGTCCTGACTGCACAAATCCTACATTAATTAAACTCATAGAACTTCTAGTTCCGGTAATACCATCAATACCACGACTCACAGACTTACCATCTGCAAATGCTAATGATGGTAGATGGCAAGATGCACATGACATAGAGCTATCAGCGGATAAAATAGGGTCGTAAAATAGATGTCGTCCTAGCGTGATGCCTTGTTTAGTAAATGGATTGTCATTAGGAATAAACATTTGTGGAAAATGTGGAGGCAAATCCAATGTATAACTTTCAGGATTATATGGGAAGGTTATTAAATCATCACCTTGTTCTTCAGGGCAATCATCATTACAAGATATAACGATAAATGTAAGAACTATTAGAAGCGAAAATACCTTAAATGCCTTCATAATGATGTCTTTTGTTAATTAACGATCAAAACCTTTTTAATGTTTTGTTTTAAAGCATTTTCTATAACATTTGTGCTATCCTTTATATCGATGTTTTTAAACAATTCATCATAGTTAGCCTTTAGTTTGAAACTAGGTGCTACACCTTTGGTAGTTGTAACGGGTGTTTTGATGGTGTAAGGTTCTGAAATACCTAATCCAGTAACCTGAAAGTTTCTAACTCCTATAAGTGAATCGACTGATTCAATTCTGACCGTGAAATGTGCATATTCTCCAGTTGTATTTTTTAATCTGTTATTAGCTAACAAGACATGTGTACTTGGAAGACCTATAAAATCATTTGTTAATATCTCATCCTTGAGGCCAAGATAAAAAGTGAGCGAATCATAGGTGCCATTGTCTCTAATGCTACCTATTTCGATAGAAGCGTCCACAGATCTATATATTTTTATATCATCAGGAATGATCAGTGTACTGTCTTGATTTTTGATAGTCTCAAGGACCACTTTTTTGCCAGTTTCATTATTGAATAACTCAAAGGCATGGACATAATATCTTACATCTAGAATTTTGAAAGCTTGATTTAGCTCATTTACGTAAAAAGAATCAAATTTATATACCGAGTCTTTTACAAAATGCTGAATTTCTAACTTTAACTTGGGAAATGTGCAACAGTCTGGACAAGCATCATCAGCTGAAACATCATAATTGGAAGCCAAAACATCCAAACATGCTTCTTTGCGTGTGTAACAAGACATCAAAAATGATATCAAAACTACGAAAGATATCTTTATTACAATATTCCCCATTTTGTTATAAATTAGCTTGGTTTTCTCATTTCGTCATAAATCTTTTTAACGATTAGTTTCACCTGAGCGGAAAAATCTTTTTCCATAATCCAATGGAAATAATTTGGTTCTATCTTAAATACATGAGAAACTAATTGGCCATTGTACTTTCCGAAATTAAAGACAACTTCTCCTTTAGCATTGGTCTTAAGTCGTTGGGTGGCATCTAACATCGATGGATCATAAATAAAATCTGCTATGGCACCAATGTCATTTTTGATAGGTGCTGCTTGTACATTTCCATCAGGATCCGTATAGTCAACATCTTGATATCTCAAGAGTTGTCCTTTAAAAACTTCCACGGTAGCACGTGCGTCTGCAAGAGCGTCATGCGCATCATCGAGATTGCCATTACAATACAGTTTATATGCAGCCTTAAGCGTACGTGGCTCCATTTTGTAAAAAATCTTTTGAGCATCGATCAGCCTTCTTTTGCTTATGTCAAAATCCAAACCTATACGATGAAATTCTTCCATTATCATTGGAATATCAAACCTATCAGAATTGTAACCACCAAGATCTGCATTTCCAATGAAATCATAAATTTGTTTACCTACCTGTGCGAACGTTGGTTTATTTCTGATCATATCGTTACTGATACCATGCACAGCAAATGCTTCTTCAGAAATCGGCACACCAGGATTGATAAGCATAAATAATTCTTCAGGCTCATCTTTGTCTTTGGTGTATTTTATAAGAGCAATCTGTAATATTCTATCTTTGATGACATTAAGACCTGTAGATTCTATATCAAAAAATACGATGTTCTTGTCTAGGTTTAATCTTATATCCATTTTATTTTGCTTGTTGTTATTGTTGTTCGTTATGAAGGTAGTATTTAGAAAAACCTTCACTTATTTTAAATTCGAATACGCCGTCGCCTTCGTTATCATATATAAAACAAGCTTCTATCCCTTTTAATTGTTCTACAAGTTCCAAAGATTTTTCCAACCCTAGTACCATAAAAGCTGTTGCATAGGCATCAGCAGATATACAGTCATCAGCAATGACTGTAGCACTCAGGATATCGGTGGGTTGACTCATACCCGTGAATGGATTAATTATGTGTGCAAATTTCTGTCCTTTTGATTCGTATGCATTTCTATAATTGCCACTTGTGGCCAATGATTTATTTGAAATTAATAATGGAAGTTCTATTTCAGATTCCGCAGCACCTTCGGCAGGTTTGTTAATACCTATGACCCATTCTTCTTTTTTGTCATTTACACCCAAAGCGGTAATTTCACCTCCAAGATTTATCATGTAATTACGAAGACCTTTTTTATTGAAAAAATCAGCTATGACATCAACGGCGTATCCTGGAGAAAGAGAATTAAAATCTAACATGACGTCTTTATTCGGTTTCTGAATACAAATATTTCCTGATTCATCTTTCGTCAATTGCATTGAATCAAATACCATTAGGGCAAGTAGTCTTTTGACTTCAGTAGTATCTAATTTTTCTAACATCTTTTTTTCTTTGTACCCAAATCCGTAATAATTTACAAGAGGCGCAATAGATGGATCAAAAGCACCATTTGTTTTTTCATAAATCTCTTTTGATTTATTGAATATTGGTTCGAAATATGGATCTTTTTGTGGATCGTAACAGAAAAGACTATCAGCATTATTAAAATACGTCAAAGTACTACTATCAATATAGGCTGACATAGAATAATTAAAATCCGCCAATATAGAGTCGATTGACTTTTGCATACCTTCAGGTTGATCTGTCTGAATGGTGATATGGTAAGTTGTACCCATTGTAGGTCCAGTCAGCTTGTAGTAAGTTTGTTCTTTTTCTTTACATCCTATTAAAAAGATACTCAAAACAGTGGTAAATACTAGTAAAAAAGACTTCATATCTGTTTTTAAAATTAAAATTTAGTGTGCATGTGCTTGAAATAATGGTTTTTCATGCTCATGCACTCAAAACGCATTAAATGGAGGTTTGGCTATTTTGTTTGATACAGAAATGGACATATCTTTATAAAATTAAGTCCGAGTATATAACAAAACCAGCTATTTTTAAACCGAATCGCAAAGGTACGGTTAATTTTAGGAGTAAAAAAGATTTACACATTAAGAAAATATGTCTTATGTGTAATTATTTGAAAGGTACTAGATTGCCAATGTTTAGTTTTAATAATTTCGTATGTTCTTTCAATTAAATTATCATAATGTAAAACTCTAATTCGTTCACCATTTCCTAAAATTTCTCTATTTTGTTGATAGGTATGTGGTTTGTAATGATCTCTCCTCCCAGCTATTACCATAAAATTAAACCGATCTAATTCTAACTCGTAAAATTCCCTTGGAAAATCTTCATTTGTTGGTCCTTTAAACTTTCTAAGTGTCTGTTGAAATGAACTAAAGTTTTTTGGGATCCATCTTTTCCAATCTTTTACTTGTTTAATTCCTTTATTTATAGCTGTTGAAAAATCACCATTGACAGTAGTAATTTTTCCATATGGGTTTTCCAGCTCGACAAAAAGGAAACTATAACCACCAGATGATCTGCCAAGTATTAAAAAATCTACTTTATAGTTATTAGACAATTGAAATTCAGGAAATACAAATCTTTCATGATGCCCAAAATCTGTATAACTCAACAATGATGTGACAATAAAAGCTGCTTTATTGTCCCTAATGTAATTCAATAAATCCAACTCAGAGGTTGAGTCATGATGAATTAAATCTTTAAAGCCATCTATTCTTTGCAAAAACCAGTTCTCATCTTCTTCTATGTCTTGAGATGAAATATTATGATTAGGAAAAAGAGAATCATGTTTATAAACATAATTTGGATATTCATCATTCGGAGTCCAAGGTTTGGGAAGCATTTTTTGACCGTTTACAGTGCGAATACTATATCTATCTTTGTATTTATTGAATTTTATCTTTTCTTCTTTAGATAATTTTATAAAATCTCTATGCAGTATCATATTTACAAATTTATATTTACACTAGTATTTTATTTGCAAATGTAACGAACTATTTCAAAACTTTATAAAATACCAATTCTTTTGTACATTTCGTATTTACGGAACACAAATATCAATCTGAAAATGATTTAAAATATAAATATCATCCCAATTACCTTATTGATAACTCTTACATTCTCGTCGCTGGCGCTTACTTTCTATCCGCCGATGCAAACATTTGCGATGCCGAAGCAAACATTCTCCCCGCAGATGCTAACTTTCTAGAAGCTGATGAAAGTTTCTTTTTTGCTATCGCTAGTTCTTTTAAAGGATAGTTAAAGTTTACTAAATGATGATTAGTGTTTTCTTGTTGATGACGGTAATATTCTTGTTGATGACGAATATATTCACGTCGCAATCTTGAGTTTACTGTGTGATGATGAGAATTTTCTAAATGATGATGGGAGTTTTCTAGTTGATGATTGGATTTTCCTTTATTATGGTTGGTGCTTTCTCGTTGATGACTGTCATTTTCTAAGGTCTTAAGGCTATGCCCCTTTTTACAATGATAAATGTATTTTACTACAAAGGTCTTAGACTTACATTTCTAATTTATAAAATCAAATTATATTTCCTGATTTAAGTAAAAAATATGTACTA
>JBGSOH010000369.1:0-4045 GCA_041739205.1 Saprospiraceae bacterium | reverse complement strand
TATCGATTTGGATTCTAAATCTTGCAAGATTTCCATAGCACGATTGATGATATCTCTTGGCATTCCTGCCATGGCGGCTACATGAATACCGAAACTGTGCTCACAACCACCTTCTGTCAATTTGCGTAAAAAGATGACTTTATTCCCGATTTCTCTGGTAGCTACGTTATAGTTTTTGATTCGAGAATATTTATCTGCTAATTCGTTAAGCTCATGATAATGGGTGGCAAATAGGGTTTTAGGTTGTACTTTGCCATTATGAAGAAATTCTGCTAGAGACCATGCAATAGAAATACCATCATAAGTAGATGTGCCTCGACCTATCTCATCTAATAGTATAAGGCTTCTTTTGGAGATATTATTCATGATGCTAGCTGTCTCATTCATCTCGAGCATAAAGGTAGATTCGCCACTACTGATATTGTCACTCGCTCCTACCCTAGTAAATATCTTGTCGACAAGACCTATTTCTGCACTAGATGCAGGTACGTAAGATCCCATCTGTGCCATTAACGCAATCAAAGCTGTTTGTCTTAATACTGCTGATTTACCTGACATATTGGGACCTGTGATCATCATGATTTGTGTATCATCATTATCAAGTGTGACATCATTTGGAACATATGCTTGACCTAAAGTCAGTTGTCTTTCTATGACTGGATGACGAGCATTTTTGATATCTATTCGGTAAGATTCATTAACATCAGGTCTACAATAATTATACTTGGTAGCAATGTGGGCAAATGACAAAATACAGTCTATAATAGCTATATTTTTTGCATTTTGCTGGATAGCATCCAAATATCCTGCCGCTGTGATGACCAATTCATGGTAGAGTCGCTCTTCTAGTTCGGCTATTTTTTCTTCAGCCGTCAGGATTTTTGTTTCTAATACTTTAAGGTCTTCAGAAATGTACCTTTCAGCATTGGCCAAAGTCTGTTTTCGTATCCAAGTATCTGGAATTCTATCATGGTCTTTATACTTATTGGTAACCTCAAGATAATACCCAAATACATTATTAAAACCTATTTTCAGGCTTGTAATACCTGTTCGTTCTGCCTCTGTTTGTTGAATCTCTAGCAATAATTCCTTACTATTTCTGATTACATTGCGCAGATCGTCTAGCTGTTCATTACAACCTTCTTTGATGACATTTCCTTTGGAGACCATGGAAGGTGGTTCGTCAGAGAGTGTGCGTTTGATTTCTTCCTTAAGCTTTTGGCAAAGAATGAGTTTGTCTGCCAAAATACCCAAAGCTTCATTGTTGCTTGATTTTAATATTAAAACAATGTCAGGAAGCAACTCAAGAGATTTGCGTAATTGCAACAATTCACGTGGAGATATTTTTTCCATGGCAAGCTTGGACGCAATACGCTCAATGTCTCCTATTTGTTTGATAAGCGCTGACAATGATTCTTGGTCATAATATTTCTCTACAAAATAACTGACCATATCTAACCGAGCCTGAATTTTTTCTATGGATAGCAGTGGTAACAGTATCCAGTTTTTGAGCAATCTGGCGCCCATGGGAGAGACAGTTTTGTCCATAACTTGTGCCAATGAACTACCTGTCTCATGCGAACTCCGTATCAACTCAAGATTGCGGACAGTAAATCGATCTAACCAAACAAAATTTTCTGATTGGATACGTGTGATGCCCGAAATGTGATTTAATTTGTCATTCTGAGTCGAAGCCAAATAATGTAGAATAGCTCCTCCTACAACTTGGGCAAGCGGAAATTCTTCAATACCGAATCCTTTGAGATTTGTGACTGCAAACTTGTCCAATAGTTTTTCACGTGCGTAATCGTGTGTAAAAACCCATTCTTCTACCCCATAAAAATAATACCTGTCTCCAAATGTCCGGTTATAATCTTTATTAAAAGCCTTAGAAAAAATGATTTCTGAAGGACCGAATCCATCAATCAATTTTTCGATAGTGGCAGCGTTACCTTCAGATACTAAAAACTCTCCCGTTGAAATATCTAGAAATGCGACACCAAACTCATTTTTGGGTGTAAAGTGGATGGCTGCTAGATAATTATTGGATTTGCGATCTAAGATGGTATCATCGATAGTAACACCTGGAGTAACGACATCCGTAACACCGCGATCTACAATCTTTTTTTCTTTACTGGGCTTCTCTAGTTGTTCGCATATAGCTACCCTATACCCTGCTCTGACCAGCTTAGGTAAATAAACATCTAAGGAATGATATGGAAAACCAGCCAATTCTATATCGTCGCCACCATTATTTCTTTTTGTAAGCACAATACCCAAAATATCTGCCACAGTAATCGCATCTTGTGCAAAGGTTTCGTAAAAGTCCCCTACCCTGTACAATAAAATAGCATCAGGATGTTTAGCCTTTAGTTTAAAATATTGAGCCATAAGTGGTGTCACTTTGCTCATTTCGTCCGTAGATGTAATGGTTTGTTTGCTCAAAAGATGATAAAATTCTCAGGTAAAATGAATACAATGGCAAAAATATACAAATGTACCTGATAATGCTAAAGTTGAAAGCATAAAATTCCATTTCGTTTATCGAAAGATATGTTTTCACGACCTAAAATTTTAAAAAGTAGGCTATCTTTGCAGTTCAAAAAAATAGGACCAAAATGCAAAGATTTATCTATATAGTAATTAGTTTGGTATTCATAAATGTTTTGAATGGCCAGACTATAAACTTCAAAAGCAGCCTAGAACCAGCTTTAACAGAAGCTTTTTCAGAAGATAAACTCATTTTTATAGATGTCATGGCAGATTGGTGTGGACCTTGCAAACTCATGGAAAAAGAAATGAATGCAGATACAAGCCTCATAAATTATTACAATGCGAACTTTGTAAACCTAAAAATAAATGAAAAAGGCAACAAGACATTTTTAAAACAATATGATATTAAATCTTTTCCCACCTTATTGTTTCTAAACAAATCAGGGGAAGTCGTAGAGAGATTGAGCGGATATAAAAAAGCCAAATATTTGAAAGAAAAAGCAATAGCTCTTCAAAACCTTAAGAGTGTGTACAATAAAGAATTTGTGGTTAAAAAAGGTGAAAAGTTTAATGAAGAACAGTTTTTAAATGAAATCTCTCAAGCCATCAGCCCTATGTCACTGACAGCAAGAAATGGATATTTAAACATCATCGCAGAAAAAGGTCAACCTTTTGCCAAACCTATTTTAACTAAATATAATTCGGCCATTGAATTCCCGATATTCCAAGAAGCATACATCAAAATCAATGATAAAACGGACCAATCACTAGCCGAAAATCTAATGGTAAGTTTTTTGACAAGCGATAGAAATTTCCAATATGATGATAAAATTAAGGCTGGTTGCCAAAATCTTGCTCAGCTAACAGGGATAGCATCCGAAAAAGTGTTGACTTACGTAATGTCTTACCGAGAACTTAATGTTCGAAAACAAATTGGATTAAGTAACCCAGAAAGTCAATTCACATTTGCCAAATATTTACTGACTCAATACCCAGAAACAGCAGATATGGCGCTTCTATACCAAGCTTTTAAAGAAGTGGTAAAAGCCAAGAGTTATGAAACGCTCATACCAAATGTTGCCCAAGCATTGTCAACAAAAAAAGGTTTAAACGATGACTACCGCTACCATGACATTATGAGTGTTATTCACCATAATCAACAAAAAAAAGCTGAAGCTGATAAAAGTTTGGCTCAAGCAAAAAACTTAGCTAAAAAATCAGGATTGGTTTTTGTCCCTTTGCTCGATGAAATATCAAATGAGTCAATTAAGAAGTAACTTATTAAAAAGGAACATTACATTTTTCGTTAATAATCCATTGGGAAGTATTTGTTTTTCCAAAAAATTTAAACAATGAATCCTCTCCGAAAACAAAAAATGAAGCGATAATCAAACATTTTTCACCCTGACCCTAAAGGGAAACATTTGATTATCAATGCAGTAGAAATAAATATTTTCTACATTTTAAATTATTGACTTTTCGGAGTAGACTTAACAATAGCTTACTAAAGATCATTCTACGTATAAAGATAGCATAGTTTTAGTGTAAACTC
>JBGSOH010000355.1:0-2694 GCA_041739205.1 Saprospiraceae bacterium | reverse complement strand
TAGTTTACTGGCAGCAATAAGCATTTTTGAGCTTATACATAAACCTTATAGGTTTCTAAAACCTATAAGGTTTGGATGAGTCCCTAAGATTACAGGACTACGTCCCTATAATGCTAGATTACGAATGAAGATACAAAATCGAAAAACGTGAAAATTTACAACAATAAGGAGCGTAGCTCTGACATCTTTGTAGAAAACGGTCATGGACAGAAATTGAGGGGCGTAGCCCTGACCTCTTAGATGAAACACTGCTTTTAAGATTACAGGGCTACGTCACTTTAATGTGCCTTTGATTTATTCAATGTATATGATGATATATCGGCATACAAATGAAGTATGATAATCAAAAAAAACGTTTATTAACGAAGTTACAAAAATCCATAAAAAAAGCCTCTCATCTTACGATTTACGGCCTTAAAGCTATTCCGAGCTAAACGGGAAAATTGTCAAAGTTTATTTTGGTGCTGTTTGAAAAGCTTGTTTTGAAATAACTTTTAGTATTTGGTAAAGTGGGCTACTATTTACATCCTAGATCTATCTGTGACTGCACGTCATTATTCGGAAAACAATTGCCTGAATATACAGAAACGGGTTTGTATCTGCTCATAAGTGGATCGTACAATCCATTAGCAATAAATTCTGTAAGGTCACTGACTTCTGTATCTGTCAGGAATAAAGGTCTGAATTGGCCATCTATCCGATACTTTTCTATCCTTGGGTTTTCTGAAACACCATTATTAAAGTATTCTACGACTTCTCTCAGACTTGTCTTGGATGAACCATGAAAATAAAATCCTGCATCTTTTAAGTTGTATAGTTGGGGTACTTTAAATTTGTACAAATCAGCATCTTTTAAGGTGAAACTCGCCCTACCGTTGCTTCTACCATCATCGGTTTTGTACACCAGGTAATCATTCTGGTCAAGGTCTTTGACACCTATCGCTGCAAATCGCTGACCATTTAGGGATGGACTGTTGTGACAATTGACGCATTGGGCTTTACCAAAGAACAACATGGCACCATTTTTCTGGGATTCCGTCATGGCATTTTGTTCCCCACGCAACCACTTTTGGAATGGCGCTTGATTGGTCAATATCGTCCTGAAGTAAGCTGAGATCGCGTGCGATGCCATTTGCAAGGTATATCTTTGGTTGACAGGGACGTCATAAAATGCATTGTCAAATAGTGCTGTGTACCCAAGTTCGTCCATCAATGCTTTGTTGATATCCTGACGATGACTGATCAATGCTCTCGTTACGACAGCTTCGAGTCCTTCGCGGTTTTCTTTATTGATAGAGGTGAGTGGGTCAGCTATGCCCCAAACGCTTTCTGTTCCTATATTCATACCATAAGAACCGAATGAACCATTCCACAATGGATTTCGCACATAGGCGAGATTGATGACGGGAAGTGGTCTAGCGCCCTGAGCATCTACTTCATGACCCTCATAATTTGGGCTTATGGTCCTTCCTTCGCCATGATGTCCGAATCCCAAAGCTCCATCAGCTATACCTTGAAATCTACCAGCTGTGAATCCTATCTCTGGGATATGGCAAGAACTACAGGAGTAAGTCGCTACACCTTCAGCTTTTTGGGCGGCCATACCGATGCCTGTTTCATAAAACAACATATTTCCAAGGGCAACTTTCGGGTAAGTGATAGGGTTTTTTGGGTCTTGGTTGGGTAAGAAATCGTAGTTATTACCAGAAGGCATCGTGTAGAAATCTACATCACCTGTATAACTTTTGGTCTTTAGTAACTCAATGAGGGCTGCATCTTCATCTGTATCCGTCTCTATGATAGTGGGTTCGTGGGTACAACTAAAGGTAAAACTTATCAAAATTAAAAATAAACCTAATTTGTTCATGGGTCGATATATTTAACATAAATAATTGAGCGCAAATGTAAGACCTTCGTTTTGTCTAGAATGTGACGAGCATCACACTTTAGAAAAAATATGGCATATGATGATATATATCAGTTTTTGAGAAAAAGTGGTCTGTTTTCGCATACATAATGGTCATTTATTAAATCTTTGCAGCGTTTTATCTATCTATTATTTACATCAAAATCCAACAGTCCGTGAAAACAGTATCGATTAGTAAGACATCACTTCTATTATTGAGGGTTAGTATAGGAATTGTTTTTGTGTGGTTTGGACTACTAAAGTTTTTTCCAGGTTATAGTCCCGCAGAAGACTTAGCTGCCAATACGATCAATAAACTGACGATTGATCTTATATCTTCACCTTTGAATAAGATTTTATTAGCTATTTTGGAAGTGGGTATAGGACAGTTTTTAATTATAGGCATTTGGCGGAAACCAGTTCTTATTTTATTATTGGGTCATATGATTTGCACGTTTACGCCATTATTCTTTTTTCCGGAATTATCTTTCAAAACAACTCCATTTGTTTTTACATTAGTCGGTCAGTACATCATGAAAAACATCATCATTATCTGTGCTGCATTGGTATTGTGGCAAGAAGAATGAAGTTAACCCAAAGTCATTGCCATCAGTCTTTTTTCATCCAATATCAATATGTTTTTACCTGATAACTCGATGATACCTAAGTTTTTGAGTTTGGATAGTGATCGGGTGGCAGACTCTCTAGTAGTACCTGCCATATTCGCCATTTCTTCTCGTGATATTTGAATCTTTAAGGCGTGGGTTGTATCATCTACACCATATTTT
>JBGSOH010000307.1:0-5030 GCA_041739205.1 Saprospiraceae bacterium | reverse complement strand
ACCCTAAAGACCTATTAGGATTACAAATCCATAAAAATCAAAGAAATCTATCTAAATTAAATTATCTGGAAATTTTTATTACCCCGATCCACAGAGCAGCGTAATAAAAAAGAGGCTATCTTTTTAGACAGCCTCTTTTTTGTTTTCAAGACTTCCTATAGTTTCTATTTATTACAAATCACCTAACTGTGGTCTGATGACTATCTCTTCTACAACAGCTGAAGGCCCTAGTGCATACGCTGCCCATAAAGTATCAGCTATGTCTTCAGCTTCCATGAGTCGCTCTTGTGGTAAGTCTACACCTGACCATGATGCTGACCAAGTAGCCCCTGGCAAGATGGAAGTAACTTTGATACCTTTATCTTTGAGTTCTTCTCGCAATACTTTCGAAAAACCCAACAATGCAAACTTTGAAATAGTGTAAGACCCACCATTGGGGTAAGCGATTTGACTCGCTATGCTACACATATTAAAGACATGTCCGCTACCTTTGCGAATCATCACGGGAACAATCTCTCGTGATAGATGGTAAGCTGAGTATAAATTTGTTTCAATCTGAGCGGCCAAAACACCTTCTTCTTCTTCCAAAACATTACCTGAAAGGAAGACACCACCGTTATTAATCAAAGCATCGACTTCACCGAATTCAGTTATTACATCTGCTCCAAACGCTCTCAATTCCTTTGGCTTACTGATATCTACAGATTTTATAAACACTTTAATATTTGGATATTGGGTATTTATTTCTTTTTTTAACAAATCTAGATCGCTGACATTCCTAGCACAAAGCGCTAAGTTATGACCCTGGGAGGCAAATTTTAATGCTATGGCTTTGCCTATTCCTTTTGATGCACCTGTTATTACGGTATTCATGTGTTTATTTATTAATCTTCATTCAAACCATAAGTAATATTCATTTGTTGTGTCTAAGATAAATAAATTAGGTTAATTTTGGCCTTTAAACTTTTAAGCTTTATCATTCAGAATACATTTTCATGAATTTAAACCTTTTTTACCATTTTGGTAATTTTGTAATTTGGCAAGCTCAGATTTTCAAGCGACCCGAAAACGGTAGCATGTATTACAAGGAAACGGTACGACAGATGTATGATATAGGCATTGGGTCATTACCCATTGTATTCTTAATATCGATATTTATTGGTGCTGTGACAGCTGTCCAGTTTTACTACCAGATGGCAGGCTCGCTTATCCCAGCTTATTATATAGGTTATATTGTCAGAGATATGACCATTATAGAATTGGCACCTACGATCACATGTTTAGTATTGGCAGGTAAGGTAGGTAGTAATATGGCTGCCGAAATAGGTGGAATGAGACAAAAAGAACATATCGATGCTATGGAAATCATGGGTGTCAATACATCAGCATACCTCATTCTACCGAAACTTATCGCTTCCTTATTGATGATTCCGATTCTTGTTTGTGCTGCTGCGTTGATTGGAATATTGGGAGCATATATAGCAAGTGTGCCAGCTGGATTATTTTCATCTGCTGAATTTATTAAAGGAGTTCGTTCATTTTTCATACCATACAACGTTATCATGATGTTAGTAAAAGCATTTGTTTTTGCTTATATTTTGACTGGTGTTTCGTGTTATCAAGGGTATTTTGTCAAAGGCGGCAGTATAGAACTAGGACAAGCAAGTACACGTGCTGTAGTTTATAGTAACATCTTGATATTATTAGCAGATTATATTATTGCATTGATTCTCACCGCATAACCAAGATAATGATAAGGGCAGAAAAAATATTTAAAAATTTCGGTGATCAAGCCGTTCTAAAAGGAATAGATTTTACTTTTGAAGCAGGAAAAACAAACCTTGTTATAGGCAAAAGTGGATCAGGAAAAACCGTACTCCTTAAGATTTTGGTTGGATTATTTCAACCTACATCAGGAAATATATGGTACAGCGATATCAATTTGGTTTCAGCAGATAAAGAATCGCTCCGTAAACTGAGAATGGAAGTAGGTATGTTGTTTCAAGGAAATGCATTATTTGACTCGATGACCATTGAAGAAAATATAAGATTTCCATTAGATATGTTTACCACAAAAACACTTAAGGAAAAAAAAGAAAGGGTAAACTATTGTTTAGAAAGGGTAAGCCTTGAAGGTAATAACAATAAATTTCCTTCTGAAATATCTGGTGGGATGCAAAAACGTGTTGGTATAGCTCGAGCAATTGTATTAAATCCTAAATATCTTTTTTGTGACGAACCCAATTCAGGTCTTGATCCACAAACATCAATTACTATTGATGAATTGATATTGAACATAACAAAAGATAATAAAATTACTACCGTCATCAATACCCATGATATGAATTCCGTCATGGAAATAGGCGAAAATATTTGTCTATTAGACAAAGGAAAACTAGCTTGGCAAGGAAGTAAGGACGAAGTTTTAATCAGTAAAAACGAAGTACTTCATGACTTTATTTTTGCTTCTCCATTCTTACAAAAATTGATTGAGAACAGTAAGTAATTAAGAGTATGTTTAAATTTTTATTTCCTTATAATCAATACCATATAAACCTGACTTCAAAATAATCTCATCTTTTAGTTCACTAAACTCTTTAATTTATTAATCGTCAGAACTATAATCTATTGATTAGCAACTAAGAAAATTTTTAAATATACTCAAAAGAATTTTCATAAAAAAAAGCGAAATATTCCGATATGAAATATTTCGCTTTTTATTTTATGATGAATTTTGTCTATCGAATTACAGTAACATCACCCTTAACTGCATCTTCAAATAAATTATCATCTTCATCTAATGCAGTGTACGTAAAGATAAAGGCATAAACTCCTATTTCTACAGGTTGACCTTTGTAGGTTCCGTCCCAAGGTTCTAAACCATCATTAGAACGATAAACCAAATTACCCCATCTATCGTAAATCGAAAGTTTTGATGTAATCACACAACTTGTTTCAGTCATTCTGAATTGGTCGTTGCCCGAAATAGAACTTAAGCTAATAATATTTGGATGATAGATTCTACAACAGAAATTTTTAATTCGAATATCATCTGTTGATCTGCATCCATGGTCATCAATCACTTCGACGCTGTAAACACCTTTGCTTCTAATAAACATATTTTCTCTTTCTGTACCATCGCTCCATATAACATGTTCATAATCACCCACAGAAAGCATTATACCACCATCCAGTTCACATATAGTAGTGTCACTTCCAATATTAAATCTTGGCAAATCATTCACAACTAATGTAATTTCGATTGGCAGTGATTCTAATTGACAAGCTTCAAACTTTTGTGTGATTGTGTAAGTATACGTGCCAGGAGCAGTAGGAATAACTATGCTTTCAGCAGATAATCCATTTTGCAAACCTGAACTAGCGGATGATGATGACCAATTAAATACTGCGCCATCAATACCAGATACAGTTAACGTAACTGTATCCCCCAAACATATAGGATCTTTATCGGCAACCACATCAAATGGTGCATCTAATCTGTCTGTTACCTCTAATGATAATGAAGCTACATCATAACATCCTGCCGCGTCATATACTGAAACTGAATACAAACCATTTTCTGCGACTGTAATTGCATTTGTTGTTTCATCAGTGTTCCATAAATATATTGATCCACCAGAAGCAGTAAAGATGGATGAAGCACCTTGACAAATTTTGGTATTTCCACTTATTCTTGCATTCACTTCTTGACCTACAGTAAGTACTCTCGATGCACTACCAGTACAACCATTGACATCTGTCACAACTACTGAATAAGTACCACCATTGGTAACTGTGATAGTAGGTGTTACTACTCCTGTATTCCATAAGTAACTTGATCCGCCACTTGCCGTGAATACCGTGCTTGCTCCAAAACATATTGAATTTTCTCCTGTAATACTAGCTATTGGAAGCGGATTGAATGTAATACTTTTTGAAGCTGTTGCTTGACAGCCATTTATATCTGTTATGGTAACTACGTGAATATTTCCGTCACTGACTTCTATAGATGATGTAATTTCTCCACTGTCCCAAACATAACTGTCACCACCATTTGCTGTGAATGTTGTGCTTTCTCCAGCACAGATTTCATTGTCTCCTGTGATAGTCGCTATTGGAAGCGGATTAACTATAATGCTTTTTGAAGCTGTTGCTTGACAGCCATTTATATCTGTTATGGTAACTACATGAATATTTCCGTTATTAACTTCTATAAATGATGTAATTTCTCCACTGTCCCAAACATAAGTAGCTCCACCATTTGCTGTGAATGTTGTGCTTTCTCCAGCACAGATTTCATTATCTCCTGTAATAGCAGCAACTGGATTTGGATGAACATTGATCGTTATAATATTGCTCAAGTCATCGCAGATAATGCCACTTGTCGTGGTATATTTTCTTTGGAATCTATGTTCACCGATTCCAAGGGTTGTTGTATAATCTCTTTGGTCATTTAAGCCTGTTGCAACTGAAAAAGCAGATCCATTAAAGCTGTATGACCATTCGTAATCGCCACCTAATGGTGAAGCATCTTCACCAATGATGGTGATGCCAGATACTGATGCACAATATGATGATGGTGTCGGCGTATCGATAATATTATTGACTATCGGACAAACACAAGCATCGCCTACCATAACCAATATAGTATCATTACAATTACCTACTGTCCAAATCAATTCGTAAGTACCATTGATACTGAAATTAGTGATGGTAGTTGTTGCGCTATTTGGATTTGTGATAATGGCTGTGCCAGCACTTGTTCCTAATGTCCAAGTTCCCACTCCACTTGCTGACATCACCGCTACACCTGTTTCATAACAAGTGACAGACACATCTGATCCTGCATTTGGCAATGGTGTTACTGTCAATGTTCTGCTTGCTGTTGCTGTACAACCATTTGCATCTGTAACTGTAACGATATATGCTAATGCAACATCCACAGTGATAGAAGTGTTCGTTTCTCCTGTACTCCAAAGATATGTTGCACCACCGTTAGCGGTAAAGATTGTATTTTCACCAGCGCAAAT
>JBGSOH010000305.1:0-4250 GCA_041739205.1 Saprospiraceae bacterium | reverse complement strand
AAACCTTAAAGAATTTTTAGGTTTGTAACATGGCTTACTATTTAGATTTTACGGATAAAGCCAAAGATGATATTAATGCTTACAAAAAGTCAGGCAATAAAGTCGTTTTATTTAAACTTCTTGCCTTATTTGAAGAAATATCTGAACACCCTTTTACTGGAACTGGCAAACCGGAGCCGCTCAAGCATGAATTTTCTGGCTGTTGGTCCCGCAGAATAAACCGAGAACACCGTTTAGTTTATGAAGTATCAGACAATATTGTTTCTATTCTTTCTGCTAAAGGGCACTATGAGTAAATGCTAAAATTCCAATTATATTCATGGTATAATAAAAACAGAATCAAAATAAAATCAACGCTGAAACCAGTTTTCAAGTATTAAATTCGGAATAAACCTAAAGTCTTTAGTGTTATCTGTCACCAAAGTAAGATTGTTAACAAGCGCTGAAACACCAATAATCAAATCGAATTCGTTATAAATAGGAGTTCCATTTCTCCTTAAATAGACTTTAATTTTAGCATATTCTTTAACTATACCAAATATAGGAATTACTGTCAATCCTTTTATAAATTTATCAACTGCTTCGTGAGACTTTTTAGGATTCTCACTATTTTCTGCCCCATACTTAAGCTCAAATACAGTTATTTCCGAAATAAAACAATTTTGGAGACCTTTTTGCTTTATGATTTTATCAAAATCTAATTTTCCACGAAGAAAAAATATGCAAATATTTGTATCTAGTAAATACTGCATAGACTATAATTCTATATCTTCTTTCTTAAATGTTCTATTTTCTCTTATTTCCTTTATTATTTCTTCTGCAGATTTTTCCGAAGCAAATGCCCCAAAAGATGAAAAAAAAATTTTCTCTTTGTCTTCTTTATCATTTCTAATTGACTTTGCAAGTCTTTCTATCAATTCCAATTTGGTAACAGAATTTAAACTTTCAAAAAGACCAGCATAGGTATCCAAAATATGTCGTTCTGCATTTGTCATAATAAATATAAATTATTATTTTTGAATTCTATTATTTTATACGTCTTCGATAAGAAACTCACTTAAAGCTAATGTGTTTTTCTTTAAACTATAGTTAAAACGAGAAAATGATACTTTTAGTTTTGTTTAAATTTTAAATTAGTTTCAAACCACATATTTTTAGATCAAAAAGATTAACTCCAACAAAACTAAACACCACAAAAAAAAAGGGACAACCTTGCGATTATCCCTTTTCTATATCTAAATTCTCTTAAGAATTATTTCTTTTTCTTACCTGTTGCTCCTGCAGCAGCTTTTGCTTCAGCAGCAGCAGCAGCTTTCAATGCTCTTGGTATTTCTATAAGTGCTACTGGTGTTGCAGCGTTGTTAAGGATTTCTACGCCCGCAGGAACGATGACCTCTCTAACTCTTAATGCTTGACCAAGCTCCAATTTAGAAATATCAGCTTTCAACTCATCTACCAATTTCTCAGGAGTTGTTTTGATTTTGATTTTTCTTAATTGCTGAATCAATTTACCACCAACTTTTACACCTGGAGATACTCCCTTGAATCTTAATGGAACTTCCACTTTGATTGGCGTATTGTCGATTAGTCTTAGAAAATCAATGTGAAGTAACTTGTCACTCACAGGGTGAAATTGTGCAGACTTAAGAATTGCTTTGTAAGCTTTGCCATCAATAGACAAATCAGCAATTTTAAAATCTGGTGTATATATAAGGTGTTTTACAGATGCAGGTGTAACTGTAAAGTGAACTACATCACCACCACCATACAAAACAGCTGGAACATTACCATTATTTCTATCTATTCTTGTGCCTTTTTTACCAAGCTCAGACCTTGTATTTCCTTGAATTTCTATCGATACCATATCTAAAAAACTATACGTTAATTATAAAGAGCCGCAAAGATACTATTTGTTTGCATTTCTAGTAATATTTTTATAAATTATTTTTTCAACTTGTCAGATAATTATCCCAGACTCAATCAATTATATGCCTTTATCTACAAAAAGTGCGGCTATTGATTTGTATTCATGGGTATTTCTGATCGCTCTAGCAAAAAGTTTTGCACATGATAGCACCTTAATTTTGTCAGATTGACCTCTTAATGGGATACTATCCGTCACTATGACTTCCGTGATCTTTGAATTGTTGATATTATCATATGCTGCACCTGACAACACTGGGTGAGTAAGTATCGCCTTTACACTTTTTGCCCCTTTTTCGATGAGCGCATCCGCAGCCTTACACAAGGTACCTGCTGTATCTATGATGTCATCAATTAATATGATATCCCTACCCTGCACATCACCTATGACCGTAATACTTGCGACTTCATTGGCCACACGTCTTTCTTTATCACAAATGACAAGGTCTCTTTCAAAATACTTGGCGTATGACCTTGCTCTTTTTACGCCTCCCACATCTGGTGATGCAAAGGTGACATTACTCAAGTCCATCTTTGCCAAAAATGGTATAAAGATGGCTTCACTTTTTAGGTGATCTACTGGAATATCAAAAAAACCTTGGATTTGCTCTGCGTGTAGATCCATCGTCATGACACGATTTACGCCTGATGCTTGCAATATATTTGCCACTAGTTTGGCTGAAATCGGCACTCTTGGCTTATCCTTTCTATCTTGTCTAGCGTATCCGAAATATGGAATTACAGCAGTGATGTACCCAGCAGAAGCTCTTTTGGCTGAATCAATTAATAGGAGTAACTCCATGATATTGACGGCAGGACCAAAGGTAGATGCTATAAAAAAGGTGTATGAACCTCTCACAGACTCGTTAATGACAACTTGCATCTCCCCGTCTGCAAATGTATTTACGGTCACATCTCCTAGTGGATAACCATAATAATCGGAGATACGCTCAGCAAGGTACCTTGATTTGGTGGCTGAGAATAATTTGACGTCAGGCATAATTATACTTTGTTGGATTTGACTGCAAACATAAGGCTTTTATAATCAACCTTAAATGCTTTTGGTAATTTATTTATCCTTGAAGTAAATTTTGTTCCTAAATTCCGATATTTTAATTGTCACATTTTCAATGAATTAAAATACCAAACTTTCTTAATTTAATGTCTTATACCTTGTCGGCTAGGTCCTATTTAAGCGCCTAAACTTTGCACGACTATAATCTTTGAGCAAAAAAACACCATCACAACCTGTCTATTTGTCTCCATGATAATATTTAGTATTACGTCTCGTTTATATAGGATCTGCATTAAAGGTCAAATGTTTTTAAGATATAAATCTTGGATCTACCCAGAAAAGTCACTAAATTAAAGAAAAGATAAACTCTGATTCCTACTGCATTGTTTATCAATTGTTTTTCTTTAGGTCTGGGGTACACAACATCTGATTATAAATCAACTTGTGCTCTCAATGTTGACACTAGTTTAAAGTTTATTTTTTCAAAGCACTATTCAAACAACATCCAAATGATAACACGAATAATATATGTTATACTTGTTTTTACGATACTACTTGCTTTCGGTGGGTGTAGTGGACAAGCAAAAAATAATAATCCGTCTGTGCCCATCTCACCTAAAGAAAAATCTACATTAGTGGGTGGTGGTTGCGATGGTTGTGAGTTGATGTATGTAGGGATGCCAACAGATATATTTTCTGTCGATACCAGCTCAGGATGGAATGAAATAGGACAAAAGCTGTTAGTCAAAGGGACTGTTTTTAAGCTTGACGGAAAGACGCCTGCTCCTAATGTCATTATATATTTCTGGCAAACAGATGATAACGGTTACTATTCACCAAAGGATGGTATGGATGAACAAGCCAAAAGACACGGGCATATACGTGGTTGGGTAAAAACGGACGAAAATGGTAAATACGCCATTTATACCATCAAACCTGCTCCATATCCCAATGAAGATATGCCAGCACATATCCATATATCTATCAAAGAACCCAATATACCCAATGAATACTACATTGACGAATTTGTTTTTGACGACGATAAATTATTGAATGCTGAAAAAAGAAAAATACTGGAAAATCGTGGTGGAAGTGGCATTTTGAATGTACAAAACTTAGATGGTTTACAAATCGCAGAACATAATATTATTTTGGGCTTTAACATTCCTAATTATCCAGAAAAAATATAACAGCATCCTATTTTTTGGTATGTGCTTGTAAAACAATTCATATTAAATTTGATCGTTTTTAAACTGGCGGGCAAACAGTATCACACTTTAGCGATAAAAAAAGTGCCAAACTGCTGGGAACT
>JBGSOH010000111.1:0-1618 GCA_041739205.1 Saprospiraceae bacterium | reverse complement strand
GATATAAAAAAGTACAATAAAAATCGTTCTTCCATTTATTTGAAGTTCGGCGTTGGATATAGCTTCACGCTCAATGGCAGCTATTATGACAATAATGAATTCATAAACAAAAGAGTCACCAATGGTTGGGCTGTCAGTCCTGGGTTGGGATATCGTTTTAATATCCTAGAAAACACAGGATTAATCTTTGATGTAAACTATCATCTTATTGCAGATAAGACTGAAGATGATAAAGGAATAGTAATCTCAGACAACCTGTGGAATCATATCATATTTAGGACTAGTTTATTCTTTTAAAACATAAAAGATCATAATATTCAATCTGAATCTAGTATTATCCATTATGCTAGATTCAGATTGATCTTAAGGAATATAAACTATATTTACGAATCAAAACCATTCTTTCACTAAAAGATAGTTGTTTCTGTAAGATTGTATAGTTATTGAGTTGATTGGCTATCTCGAGTATTCTTCTGTACAGCAATTGCACCAAAAAGTGCAAGTAGAAAATGAAAAATACTTGCTACGATGCAGTATCCATAGGATTCATAACCAAATGTATCCAAAGCTTTCTTATAAAGTACCTTATCGTATAATACTTTCAAACTTTGCAGAACAATACATTCATTCTTAATATAGGACAATCCAAGATGTCAGGGCTACGCCCCTCTTATTACGTTTACTTTCTTTTTCTACAAAGATGTCAGAGCTACGCTCCTTTTTTGTTGTCAATTATTATTGAATCATTATTGGATTTGCGAACTTGTTTGTAAATATCACTGTTCGTCGTAGCATCCGTGCTACGATGCAGTATCTACAGGCATCTTGCCTGGAAATATCCATAGCTTTCTGATTAAGAAGCTTTACTATTGGACTTGTAAAATTGTTTGCAAGCATCACACCTTTAATGGCATTGCAATCTCTGATTGCAATTTTATAAACCATTCCTTTCGTCCTTACATAGTTGAAAACCTCACGTATCCCAAAATACCCTGAACACGCAACCGTATTTTCCCCTATATCTCATACACGTATAAATACGCTTGACCGTAAAATTTTACATCCCTAATTTTGAATTTTATTTAAGATTCGATAAGCGCACCACTTATCGGAAGAATGCAACACTATTGAGCAACTAAATAAAAGAGAGTTACCAAATAAAAGAAACTCATTAAAATTAGTTAGCTATAGTTTATTGATTGCTTTTAGAATTGCTAGAAAAAATCCACGTGGAGAAAATTTGGCAGAAAAAATTAAAAATTAACAAAGTTTATAAAAAATATACATTATGTTTGTATTCAGGACCAAACCACAACTCAAAAATCTCAAAACAATAACCACATGTCAATTAATTAATTCATTTCAATCCATTCAGTGTGTTCCCCCCTAGAGAAAGAAGATCAGCTGCGCACCAATGTTGTTTTTCTAATTTTTTTTCTTAATTACCAAAAAACATCAATCATGAAAAAATTGATCTTTATATGTATTTTACTAGGGTTTTTAAACCATACATCCTACGCTCAAGAAGCCGATAAAGTAGCCTTTCAGGTAAGGATGAACAATCATGTTACGAGCTTCCTCAAAAAAGACATAGACATGAATAAAGCAAAAGAATTGT
>JBGSOH010000279.1:0-10020 GCA_041739205.1 Saprospiraceae bacterium | reverse complement strand
AATGCGACAGTTTTATTTGCAGGGTTGTAATGGTCAGATAAAAAGCCTTGCCCCATCACGACTTGTACATCTCTGATGCCGTAGTGTGCAAGCATTTTTTCAGCAATCTCTTTACCATTCATACCGCTCCGTGTACCTATTTTGTTGTAATGAGCAAATTTGGATTTTAACCTATTTCCGACAAGGAAACCAATAAGGGTAAAAATTCCTAAAATTACATAATAACCGATCATGTTTTTTAAATCTGTGTTTTAAATTTTGTTAAATTAATTGATAATAGCAAATCCTGTGTATGGTTGCAATGCTTTAGGTATCTTTATACCTTCAGGTGTCTGATGGTTTTCTAAAAGCGTAGCCACTATTCTGGCAAGTGCCAAAGCACTACCATTGAGTGTATGCGCCAATTTTGTTTTACCATCTTCATCTCTGAATCGCAACTTCATACGATTAGATTGGAATGTCTCAAAATTAGACACTGAACTTACTTCTAACCATCTACCTTGTGCTGCAGAATATGTTTCGAAGTCAAATGTCAGTGCAGAATTGAAACTCATATCACCGCCACATAAACGCAAAATACGGTATGGAAGTTCCAATTTATTTAACAAACTTTCTACATGTATCACCATGTCCATTAGGGTATCATAAGAATGGTCGGGGTGTTGCATTTGGACAATTTCTATCTTGTCAAATTGGTGTAATCTATTCAATCCCTTGACATCAGAGCCATAAGAACCAGCTTCTCTTCGGAAACATGGGGTGTATCCAGTCAGCTTGATAGGGAAGTCCGCTTTGTTTAAAATCACATCTCTGTACAAATTTGTAAGCGGAACTTCAGCGGTGGGGATCAAGTAAAAATCATCTTTTTCGCAATGGTACATTTGACCTTCTTTGTCCGGTAATTGGCCTGTAGCGAGCGCCGATTCTTTATTTACAACGAGTGGTGGTTGTATTTCTTGGTAGCCAGCAGCAGTTGCTTCATCTAGGAAAAAATTGATCAAAGCTCTTTGTAAACGGGCACCTTTTCCTTTGTACACAGGAAATCCAGCGCCAGTCAGTTTTACACCATCTTTAAAGCTTATCAAGTTAAATTTTTCAGCAAGTTCCCAGTGAGGTAATGGGTTTTCGCCCAAATCTGGCATATCTGCATTCCATGCTTTAAACACTTCATTATCTTCAGCTTTGAAGCCTACAGGGACAGAATGATGAGGAATGTTAGGCAGCTGAATGATCCATTCTTCGATAAAATCTTTACTTTCCTTCAGCGATTGTTCGAGCACTTTTGTTTCTTCCTTCAGGGTTGCTACTTGTGCTTTTAAGTCATTTGCTTCTTGTGCTTTTCCAGATTTAAAAAGCCCGCCTATTTCGTCTGAAATGGTATTAATTTTAAATAATAAATTGTCTAAATTTGTTTGCGTTGCCTTCCTTTTGTCATCTTCAGCGATGATATTTTCTACGGAAGCAAGTTGTTGATCTGATACATTTTTCTTTTTTAAGCCTGCGATGAGTCTCTCTTTTTCTTCTCTAATAATGCTTATTTCGATCATTTTGCCTGAATTTTATTAAAAAAAGTATTTATTATGTTAAAAATTTAAATTTTTTGCAAAGATAGTGTTTTGAATATCAAAATTAATATCTATTTTTGCACTTTCAAAATTTTAGACTAACCTGTCATCCGACAGAAACCTTTCAAAATTATTTCTTTACCCGTTTTTTGGATATTCTTATCCATCGTGATGTATCCATTAAGCAGTACGGATTTTAAATTAATCTTAATTTATTAATTTCATTATAGAATAGTAATCATATGTATGATATTTTGCAGTTAAACGATATGCTCGTACCTAAACTTAAGGATGTAGCAGAACGTATGGGTTTAGGTAATAGTATTAAAAAACTAAGCAAACAAGAACTGATCTACAAAATACTTGACGAACAAGCTATACGAGCTAAAAAAGCCGTAAAAGAAGAAACTAAACCAGAAGTCAAGCAAGTAATCATAGAAGAAGTAGAAATAGAAGTTCTAAATAAAGATGCTGTTGCAGAAGTGACCACGGTGGCAGAACCTAAAAAAAGAGGTAGGAAGCCAGCTTCAGCAAAAACTATAGATGCTGAAGTGAAAGCACCTGTAGAAGAAGTAGTAGTACCAATAGAAACAGCAGAAGAAAAAAGTGCTAAAGTAGAAGCAGCTGCGGCAGCTAAAAGAGAAAGGGTAAAAATAGTGGTTCCTGCTGAAAAAGTGGTTTATGCTCCGAAGGTGGATGAACCCAAAGTAGTTGCAGAAACTACCAAGGTAGAACCACAAGCACCTGTCCAAAGACCAAATCCTAGCAATATACCTTCAGAAACTCCTACAAATCCAGCTACACAAAGATTTGAACAAAGAGCAAGAGGGCAATATCCAAATCAGCAAGGAACCCCAAATGGTGAATATAGAAGACCAATCCAACCTATCGCCGAAGTAAAACCAGAAGAGCCTAAGTTTATACCAGATTTGGACGGTGTTATCGAAAGCGAAGGTATCCTAGAATTGATGGTAGATGGATATGGGTTTTTAAGATCATCTGATTACAACTACCTATCTTCTCCAGATGATATTTATGTATCACCTTCTCAGATAAAATTATTTGGACTAAAGACAGGAGATACTGTACTTGGTTCTATCCGCCCTCCAAAGGAAGGTGAAAAATATTTTGCTCTTTTAAAAGTAAGTAGCATCAATGGTCTTGATCCACAGAAATTAAAAGAAAGAGTACCTTTCGATTATCTTACCCCTTTATTCCCGACTGAAAAACTAAAGTTATGTTCGCATCCTTCAGGTAAGGATTATGGAAATAGGATGATAGATATGTTTACGCCTATAGGGAAAGGACAGAGAGGGCTTATCGTAGCACAACCTAAAACAGGTAAGACATTTTTGCTAAAAGATATAGCCAATGCTATTGCAGACAATCACCCTGAGTGTTATTTGCTTGTTTTACTGATCGATGAAAGACCAGAAGAAGTGACAGATATGCGTAGAAGTGTAAATGCAGAAGTGATAGCAAGTACCTTTGACGAACCAGCAGAAAACCACGTAAGGGTAGCGGGCATTGTACTCGAAAAGGCAAAAAGATTGGTAGAAAGCGGACATGATGTTGTGGTTTTACTTGACTCTATCACAAGGTTAGCAAGGGCTTACAATACGACTGCTCCTACGAGTGGTAGGGTATTGTCAGGTGGTGTAGAAGCAAACGCATTACATAAGCCTAAAAAATTCTTTGGAGCTGCCAGAAATATAGAAGGTGGAGGATCGCTTACCATTTTGGCTACTGCACTTATTGATACTGGTAGTAAGATGGATGAGGTGATCTTTGAAGAATTTAAAGGAACAGGTAATATGGAATTACAGCTCGATAGATCATTGGCTAACAAACGTATGTATCCTGCTATCGATATCACGAAGTCTAGTACAAGGAGAGAAGAGTTGTTGCTTCCTGAGAGCATACTTCAAAAATTATTTGTACTTAGAAATCATTTGGCTGATATGAAGCCGGACGAAGCTATGGACTTTATCAAAAAGCACATGATGGGTACTAAGACCAATGAAGAGTTTATTGTATCGATGAATGGCTAATCGTTCAATAATTTATTAAACAGCTAAATTAATCTTAATAATTATTATATTTTTTCAAAGTAAAATTTTACCTTTGCGCTTCTTTTTAAAAATGTCCTATTGACAAGCCTAAAAAGAGTCCAAAATTTAGAATTTCAATAAAAAGTTAGATACACAATATGAAACGTACATATCAACCGTCCAAAAGGAAGAGATCAAATAAACACGGTTTTAGATCAAGAATGGCTACCAAAAATGGTAGAAGAGTTTTGGCGAAAAGAAGAGCAAGAGGCAGATATAAATTGACCGTATCTGACGAGAAAGGAGTAAAGTAATATAGTACTTCCTTAAGATTATAAAATTCTGAATACGAGTGATGTCATTTGTATTCGGAATTTTTTATTTAGTGAAGTTTATACTACATATTCAAGAAACTGCGCTAACTTATGAAAGGGTCATATTTCTTTTGTTTGTACTTTTTTGTACATGTATAACCTAATTCTGTTATCTTGCCATTTTTACTGCTCAGTCGACGCTAGTGGGATCTAGTGGGAACTCAGTGGGAACTCGTGGGAACTCGGTGGGAACTCAGTGGGAACTCAGTGGGAACTCGGTGGGATTACATACGGAACGTGTACGGAGCATGTACGGAACGTGTAGGGAGTAAGTATGGAGTATGTACGGAAGAAGTAGGGAGCAAAATGGACAGAAAATAGGTGAAACCAGTTAAAAGTTTGGTTTTTTCATTTTTGTCATGAAAATAAACCATTGTTTTTTGGACGTATTCATTGTAGCATATAAAAGATAAATCGTTTGGACAGAAGATTGAAAAGTAAAAAGATCATAGATAAGCTTTTTCAAGAAGGCAAGTCTTACTTTTCGTATCCTATTAAGTTGGTTTATCTGCCACTCAAAGATAAAGATGGGGAGTATGGGATGCAATATACCGTATCGGTTAGCAAAAGAATTTTTAAAAAAGCAGTTGATCGTAATAGAGTAAAACGACAAATGAGAGAAGCTATAAGACTCAATCTCAAAGACGTGATAGATGCAGAAGCGTCTTCATTTCTAGCTATGATGTTTATTTATGTGGGCAAAGAAAAATTGGAATACGGGACTATTGAGAATGGCGTAAAAAAGCTAGCTCCCAAGATATCTAGATTGGTGCAAGGTAATGTTTGAAAGGAATATTTTTATTTCGTACCTAAAGGCACGGGGGAGATTGTGGTTTGGATGATTGCTACCGATATGTCGTCCCTGACGGGACTTTGGTGTGATGAAAGACACAATTACTTTTGTTTGACGCTAATTTTCGCGGATTTCGCTAATTATTTGTTTCGTACCTGAAGGCACGAAGGGGATTTGTGGTTTGCATATTTTCTACCGATATGTCGTCCCTGACGGGACTTTGGTGTGATGAATGACACCATTACTTTGGTCTTACGCTAATAATCGCGGATTTCGCTAGTTTTATCTTCTTAACGCTAATTTTCGCTGATTTCGCTAATTATTTGTTTCGTACCTAAAGGCATGGAGGAGATTGTGGTTTGGATGATTGCTACCGATATGTCGTCCCTGACGGGACTTTGGTATGGATGGTTTCACAAGGTGGTTGTTTTGACGCTAATTATCGCGGATTTCGCTAATTATTTGTTTCGTACCTAAAGACACGATGGGGATTGTGGTTTGGATTATTGCTACCGATATGTCGTCCCTGACGGGACTGTGGTATGGAAGGTTTCACAAGGTGGTTTTTTTGACGCTAATTTTCGCGGATTTCGCTAATTATTTGTTTCGTACCTAAAGGCACGATGGGGATTGTGGTTTGGATGATTGCTAGCGATATGTCGTCCCTGACGGGACTTTGGTGTGATGATGGAACCATTACTTTTTTTTGACGCTAATTTTCGCGGATTTCGCTAATTATTTGTTTCGTACCTGAAGGCACGAAGGGGATTTGTGGTTTGGTTATTTGCTACCGATATTTCGTCCTTTACGGGTCTGGAATGATAAGTGATACAATTTGTTTGTTTTGACGCTAATTTTCTCGAATTTCACTAATTTTATTATTTCTTTGATTGTCGTGGATTTTGCTGGATAATCATTGAATTTTTGGAGTGTATTTTATATGGTTTTAATAGAGGTTTTCTTGTTGATTTTCTTAGATTTTTCTTGGTTTAGGCTTACAAAACGTAGTAATCTAGGGTGCTTTTATACCACATCATTTTGGGATTTTGTTCATATTTACTGGGTATGATCTTACGGGTAAGATGAACGATTAGGTATGAAAATTTAAAGATGTTTTATCATATTTTTAGGATATAATAAGCATCTAATCAATAGTATATGCATATATTTATATTGTAATGATGAAAATCATAAAAAATAATTAAGGTCAAAAACTATAAAGAATAATAAAAAATATCTACGTTTGTGGTGCAATTTAAATCGTAAAAATGAAGTATGGCAGATAACATATTAAAAAAAATATGAAATATTTTCTGATAACTTATACTCTGTATAATTTTATTGATTAGCTTTGCGCTTTATTACGCCATGTCAAAGGATGTGGTGAATTTCTGAATGACGAATAAGAAATAAGAAAACTACGCCTGGGCGATTACCATCCCTACTTGAAGACGAAAATCAATCATTTGGTAATCAACCTGTTTCTATTTCTTATATAGTATTTATAGTACTTTACTTGAAGACGAAAATCATAGTATATATTATAATGCTGCACGACTAAGGTTGATAAATAAATTTCTTAGGCCTACTTGCTTAATTTGCTTGTAGTGGGCTTGTCATATAAATATGGCTAATTTATTATTTTTTAAATAACATTTATTTTTTAACCAAAACTCAATCTCATGAAGAAATTAAATTTCTTAGCTAAGACGTTTTCGTTATTATTAGTGTTGATGCTTTCTGCTCACTTTGGTGAGTTAAACGCTCAATCTTTTATTACTGAAAGCCAGGCAGAAGTGAAGTTGTCGACTAAACTCGATCAACTGAGCAAAACGCCTAACACTTCACTTACTTTCTCTAATGGAAGTAAAGTAACTGGAGATGACAACAATGTCATCAGAACCCAGTATTACACAATGATTTTGCAAAATTTGCAAGCTAAAGATCAAGCTGGTAACCCAATAGGTACTACTAAAGGTGCTTATGAAGCTACTAAAGCTTTCTTTAACCAAAGGCCAAACCAAGGTGCTCCAAACCCGAAATCTGTACAACCTGCAGGTCTTGGATGGTTACACAATGAGGCACTTCAGTACCTTACTCATTAAGCAAAATCTTTTTTTTTAACCAAAACTTTAATATTCAATCTCATGGAAAATTTTAAGTTTACTTTTATCAAAAATCAGCTCTCCCTATTATTAGGAGTCTGCTTTTTGTTTATTGGCCTTTCGGCACAAGCCCAGACGTACACTCGTACGGTAGCTGCGGCAACAACTTTAGAGACGATCACAACTCCTGTAGTACAGAATCTTACAGATGATCAGTTCGTAACTGGGATACCTATGGGTTTTAATTTCCCTTATTATGGTGGAAATTATAACACTATTGGTATCAACGCTAATGGTTTTGTAAGATTCACTCCAAACGTAGGTGTTGGTGGATTTACAAACCAAGGTATCACTGCTAATTGTGGTACTAACTTCACTAACCTTATCGCTGCATTGTGGGATGACTGGAATAGTGATGCAGGTACTAGCGTTACTTGGGGACCTATCGCAGGTGGTGGCTTTGCTGTTACTTGGGTAAGACAAGGTGCTACATACTTAGGTGGTACTGCGGGTGACTATGCTACTTTCCAAGTGGTATTGAGACCTACTGGTGTTATTGATATCGTTCTTAATGATATTAGTATAGGAACAGGTACTGGTAATAACGGTGCTACTTCAACTATTGGTATCAATGGTAACAATGCGACTGAGTGCGATCAGTACTCATTTAATGCTGCAACCACTGCTGGTACTGTTACATACACACCAAATAACGTAATCGTTAGTATGGTAGCTACTCCAGTGACTACTTGTAGTGGTAATGGAACTACTTATAATCAGCCCGTGGCAGTTACTTTTAGAGTTGCTCCTTTAGCTGGTACAGTATTCCAAGTTTGTTACAACACAGCATGTACTGGTAACCAAGCAACAAACTCAGCTATCATAGCTGCGCCTTATGTTTGTCAGACATTTATGTCTACTGGTGCTGCTTCTCAATCAGTAACTCTTGCAAACGTACCATGTCAATCACAAAGTGCAAACCTTTATGGTACACTTGGTGTAACAGGTCCTTCACAGCCTATATACGTAGGATGTCTTGGTATGACTACTAACTTCACACAACCTGCGGGTCTTCCATGTGAATTAGTTTGTCCTGGTGATGCAACTTATTACTTAGGTTCACTTGAGTGTTGTGCTCCTGCAGCTTATGATCTTGCAACAAGATTTAACTGTTTAGTACCATTCAGTGCAACAACGAATAGCTTACAAACAGCTATCTCTACTGGTATCGTATCTACTACAACAGCTACAACTGGTGGTGGTACAGCTACGATTGCAGGTAATACAATTACATTAGCTTCAACAGCAACAACTTCATCTGGTCAAGCAGGTATCTTATTTAACAGCAATGGTCAGATTTCATTAAACTGGTCTTACTCAACTGTTGACGGTGCTTTCTGGGATCCATTCACATGGCAGTTAGTAAGAGGTAACACTGTAATTTCTCAAGGAGGTACAGTTGGTAACTTTGCAATTGGTAATAACGTTCAGTCTGGTCCAATCAACGTAATGTTCCAAACAAATGACGTATTGGTATTGAGACAAGCAGGTGATGCTTCAGTAGGACCATCTTCTACTGTAGTAACATTTAATAGCGTAACTGGTTCAGGTCTAGTAGAAGCTACTCCAGTAGTAGTAACAGGTCCAGAGCCAGGTGAGTGTGTTGCGATTGGTGACAATCCAGTTCAGATAAACCTTATCAATCCTTTCTCTGGAGAGATATTGGAAACATGTAATTTCACATTAACAGCAATTGAAAACCAAGCTTCAGGTTCATTGTCTTGTAATGGTCAGATCAACATCTCATTGGCAGATGATTGTACTGCTACTATCGAGCCTGATGATGTATTAGAAGGTTCACAATACAGATGTGCTGACAACTATGTTGTTGGTGTATCTAAAGGCCAAAATGGTCCTTGGACTGAGCCAGCAGTTATCAACCAATTGGGTTGTGGTGACTGGTTCTACAGAGTTAGAGATATCACAACAGGTAATAGCTGTTGGGGTAGAGTTAAAATTGAAGACAAATTGGCTCCTGAGTTAGCTTGTGGATCATGTGGTGGTATCCTTTCAGGAGTTCTTGAAACAACTGATACTCAAGGTGACTTCACTGGTTTCGGTGCAGCTCCTGGTCCACAACCAGGTGGTAACTGTGGTGCTTCATTATTTACTTCAGTAGATTATGTATCATTCACAATTTCTCCTACAACAACTGGACCATACAGATTTGACTTAACTGGTTCTGTTCCTGTAACTAACGCTAACTTCAACTCTCAGTTGGGTATAGCTCTTTACAGTGCTCAACCAAATCCATTAAATTCATGTCAAAACATGTTGATTACAGATGGTCAAAGTTTGAACCCTGTAACAACTACGATCAACAACCACTTTAACAGTGTAGCTTTAGTACCTGGTACTACTTACTGGATAAGTGTTCAAATGCCACGTGCTGCATTAGGTGCAACTGTACAGTTCCCTAACGCTTGGACAGTTAACGTTACTGATATACCTACAGGTGAGTCAGCGCTTTCTAGCCCAGAAAACTGTGCTATTGACTGTATAGACAAAGACGCATTATTGGGTTATGTAGCTCAAAATACAACTGCATCTATCAACAATATCGTAAACGTTTGTGGTATTCCAAGACCAGAAGTTGTAACTGGTTACTGTGGTGTTAACCCTCCAGTATGGAGTGTTAGACTAGTAAGTGACAACTCTAACAACTGTGGTGGTTTCTTAACACTTGAGTGGAAAATCACTGAAGCTTGTGGAATGTCTGCAACTGTACAATGTAATGTAAGAATCAATGCACAAACATTTGATGATGTGTTCTTACCAGAAGGTGTAGGTGCGCCAGTATTCTTAGAGTGTAACGACGGAACAACTCCTGAGGACATCGAAGCTAAATATGGTGTAACTTTTGCATGGCCATATTTCATCGACAAAGCAGGTAATCCTAGAAAACTAGAAGATGCTTGTAATTTCTATTCAGCATACACTGATATCGACTTTGAAGCATGTGCTCCTCATTGTCATGGTAACAAAAAAGTAGTTAGAAGATGGACAATTCTTGACTGGTGTTCAGGTACACTTGCTGAGGCGACTCAAATCATCAAAGCAGTTGACCAAACT
>JBGSOH010000249.1:0-2916 GCA_041739205.1 Saprospiraceae bacterium | reverse complement strand
ATTTGCATAATATCTATTTTGAAGGCGCAAAGGTAGGAATTTATTCATCTAAATTACGAATTTTGAATTACGAATTACGAATTGAAATTTTGGGAGTAAGTGGGTTTTGGGTGGTGGATGTGGAATTGGGTAGGGATTTTTATTAAAAACAATTAGCAATATGAAATATTTGACAGTTTAATTGCTGTTAATACCATCTTCACCTGTTGTAATCCCTGGAGAAAAAGCTAAAACAGATTTTTGGCACAATAAATGCCAAATTATTAATGAATACCATATCTTTGTATTATGAAGATCAAAAAAATAAAGTTTGAAAATTTCCGATTGTTTGAAAATCTGGAAGTCAATTTTCCTGATTCTAATTTCATTGTTCTCATAGGTAACAATGGAGCTGGAAAGACTAGTATTTTAGATGGGATAGCCACTTGTCTGACGCACTTTACAGGTGAAATGATGTCAAAAAAAGAAGGGTATTCTATTGATCACTGGTTTATTGATAGCGACGTTACCAATGGAAAAGAAAGGGGTTTTGTAATTTGTAGTTTTGATATTGACTCAAATAATTTAAGAATTAATGTCACTAAAGATATCAATGATGTAGGATTAAAATTTGACAAGGAACCCAAAGAGTTTATTAGATCATTAAAGGCTAGTAAAAAAAATAGAAGAATACCAATAATATCTTATCAACACATAAATCGGGCAAATGGTGATGTAGTTAAAACCTCTGAAAAATCCAATATTATAAAAATATACGACCCAATTACTCAAGCTTACAACCGTGCACTTTCAAAATCATCGATACCAATGCATGACAATTATGATTGGTTCTTGCAGCAAGTAAGAATGGAGAATGATTATAAAGTTGAACAAAATAGTTTGGCCTTTACACTACCTTCACTTGAAATCGTTAGAAAAGCTTTAAAGATATTTACATCTGAGATTATGTTGAATATCTCCGATTTCAAAGTACATAAAAAGAAAAATTTATACCCTGATTTTAGAGAAGAAATAGAGGAACATTTGGCTTTTAATATAAATGGCAAACAAATTTTATACAATCAATTATCTTCTGGTCAAAGGATGATATTGAGTATGGTTATGAGCATAGCTAGAAACCTAATCGTTGTCAATGAAAACAGTGAAGATGCGCTCAATGGTGAAGGTATTGTATTGATCGACGAGTTAGAACTGCATCTACATCCAAATTGGCAACTGAAGATTGTAAAGGCACTGAAGGCAACTTTTCCTAAGGTGCAGTTTATTGCTACTACGCATTCGCCACTTGTACTTTCTGGTATGAGAAGGGAAGATATATTGGTTTTAAATCAAGGAGAAATTATTCCAAGCAAAGAAATTCCCGATATTTACAGTAGTTCATCAGATCAAATTTTGGAAGAAATTATGTTTGCTGATAATCAGATAGATGAATTTTCTAAAGAAAAAAAGGAGATTGACATTTTGTTTAATAAGATGGATTTTGAAACTGCAGAATCCAAACTAAATAAACTTAAAGAAAAAGTAGACGCATCTCCAAAATGGTTAAAAGATTATGAACGAAGAATTTCTTTTGCCAAAGCATGACATTAGTTGAAATAGATTTATCCAAAGAGCCCGCTTGCTTGAAAATATTACAAGCCAATCCTGTTATGACTTATAATGACTTAAAGGATGAATGTAGTTATGAAGTAAAGGAAATAATAAAAAGTGAGCAGAAAAATTTATGTGCTTATTGTCAGAAAAGTATAGAAAGTGTAATGACTATTGAACATTATATAGCACAAACTGATGTTGTAAATAATGGTCACAATTTGCAATTAAGTTTTTCTAACTTTCTTGGTGTTTGTTCTGGAAAATTCTACAAAAATAGAATGGCTGGCACCCATGATGAACACTGTGACACTAGTAGAGGAAACATTTCTTTAAGAATTGATCCAAGAATCCCTGAACACATCGAGACTATTTCATATTCGGATGATTTTAAAATTATATCTTCTGACCCTGGTTTCAATAATGATTTAGATAACGTGCTAAACTTAAACATTAATGGTATTTGTGATTTGAGACAAAAATCATTTGAAAACTATTTTACGCAAATAAGAATAGACTGGTCAGGACTTAATCCTTTGGAATTATATCAAAGAGCTTTAAGAGATATGGAAATCAACCTGCCTGAGTATTATGGTTATTTGAAGTTTAGGTTTGAGAAATTACTTGAGAATGAAATAAATAAAATGGAAAATTTGTAATTTTAAATTAACAAGTGACAAAAGTGTAGAACTTCTTGACAAAATGTCTTTATTTTCTAATTGGAACGATATTTGAACTTTATACATAGATATATTTAATATATAAAATAGAATTAGGTTATGACAATATTTGCGTTTCTTGGAATTTTTCAAACATTATTCGGAGATGTTTTTTCATTCAAAGAAGTTATCAAAAAGTTGACTGATGTTGGTGATATAAGTGAAATAAATGAAGTTTTTTATAGAGCAGTTATCAAAGCTTTAGAATCAAAAAAAATCAATTCCGGAACGAGGACAGCAATTAAAACAATAATGTCGACTAATCGCAGTGAACTACTGAAGACATTTGAAATCCATATTGAAGAAGAGAAAACCTATGAAAAAATATTAAGCGAAGAATTTAAATTGGTCTTAGCTCAAAGGTTAATCGATCTTTGTAAGAATTATAGCGAAGTAGTTGATATTGATGAAGCTACTAAAGTTGTTAACCATATTATTCAAAACTTTCACGATATTGTGTATGAACAACTTTCAGAAAAGCAGGGTATCTACATATTGCTAAAACGATCTGGTAATGATATTGATAAAATTGTATATTCCTACGAAGCTGACCCCCTGAATGGCGTTTATGTTGACCCCTTAAATGGCGTTTATATTGACCCCTTAA
>JBGSOH010000201.1:0-3522 GCA_041739205.1 Saprospiraceae bacterium | reverse complement strand
GCAGAATCATCTGTGATGATAGACCAAATCGTAGTAGTAGGTTATGGTACTCAGAAAAAAAGTGATCTTACAGGAGCAGTGAGCAGTCTGAAAGGTGCCGAACTGGAAAGAGTCGTCACTCCAAATGTAGAACAAGCCCTTCAAGGAAAAATACCTGGTGTTTACGTATCACCTGCTTCAGGTCAGCCAGGTGCAGGAGCTGTCATAAGAGTCCGGGGAACAGGAACATTAAACAACTCAAACCCTCTTTATGTCATTGATGGAATGATCACAGAAGACGCTTCATCTGTCAATCCACAAGATGTAGAAAGCATCGAAGTTCTAAAAGACGCATCATCAGCAGCGATTTATGGTAGTCGTGGTGCAAATGGCGTTATCCTTATTACTACAAAAAATGGTAAAAAACGTCAAAATGCTCAATTGTCATTCTCAACATATTATGGTCAACAAGAAGCAGTGAGACAAATAGATGTTTTAAATGGATCACAATTTGCAAAAGCTTACAACCAACTCCGTGGTCAAAATTTTTATTCACAAGCAGTTATTGATTCTATAGGTGAAGGTACAAATTGGCAATCTGAAGTTTTGCGCACAGCACCAATCAAAAACATGCAATTCGGTGCAAACGGAGCAAGTGATAACATTTCTTACAACTTCAGTGCTAATTATTTTGACCAGGACGGTATATTAAAAAACACATCATTTGAAAGAGGTACATTCAGGCTGAATACCGAAATGAAACTGAAACCTTGGTTTACCTTAGGAAATAATGTTTCTTACTCCATTCAGAAAGAACAATTAGGTCCCAATGTGATAGCTGGTGCATATAGAATGCCGTCCGTTTTGCCAGTAATGGAAGATGGCAAATTTACGGATCCTACTTTTTTTGGTTTAGCACTTGGTAACCCTGCTGCTAGTCAATTTTATCAAAGTAATAATTTCAAAAACTCATCTATCCTATTGGGTAATATGTATGGAGAAATTTCATTCCTAAAAAACTTCAGATTCAGAAGTAATTTTGGTTATAATTTCAGATCTAATCGCGAGAGAAATTTCCAACCAAAGTATCAAGTGAGTGCTTCGCAACTCAATAATTTTGATAGATTGACAGTCACTTATGATGATTCGGACAAAAACTGGATTTGGGAGCAGACACTCAACTATTACAAGGAGTGGACAGACCATAGCATAGGTGTCTTAGTAGGTTATACAGCTGAAGAAAGAAAAAGTGACAATATTTTTGCTGCGAGAGAGAGTTTCCCAGGTACAATTGATGAAGTCATATATTTAAATTCTGGTATTGATACATCTGCTACAAATGGTGGAATAGGTTCAGCAGAAGCATTGACATCATTTCTATTTAGAACTAATTATTCTTACAAAGAAAAATATTTATTCAGCACATCATTAAGGGTGGACAAATCTAGCCGTTTTACCCCTGACAATCGTACAGGATATTTTCCAGCTGCCAGTGTTGGTTGGAATCTAGGTCGTGAACCATTTATAGAAAGCCTTAACACATTCGATAGACTAAAAGTAAGAATGAGTTATGGTATTTTAGGTAATCAAGCATTGACTAATAGATATCCTACATCAGCTATAATCAACGGTAATCTTGGTGTTGTACTTGGTCCAAACGAAAGTCTAAACCAAGGCTCGACACAATTATCGATAGCAAACCCAAAACTTAAATGGGAAATATCAAATCAAGTGGATTTAGGTCTAGAAGCAGGTTTTTTCAACAATAGATTAGATGTAGAGTTCGATTGGTACAGACGTAATACTTATGATATTATTGCCGCAGTGCCAATTCCTGATTTTGTAGGTTCTGCTACTAATCCTTTTGTAAATACTGCCGAAGTACTTAATACCGGTGTAGATCTAGGTGTAAACTGGAGAGAATCAGGTACATTTGATTACTCTATAGGATTTAATGTTTCGCCTATTAAAAATGAAGTATTGGCACTTGCGCAAGGAAGGGAAGAAATTTTTGATGCTTTTGTTAATGGCGAACCAGCAAGTAATACCATCGTTGGACTTCCTATCGGTGCTTACTATGGATTTAAGACCGCTGGAGTTTTCCAAAGCGTAGAAGAAATAGCAACTAGTCCAATCCTAGGTGGAGAAAAACCTGGTGACCTTAGATATGAAGACATCGACGGCAATGGTTTGATTGATGGCGAGGATAGAGTTTATCTAGGTAGCCCAATACCAACGATGACTTATGGTATAAATCTAGGTGCAGCTTACAAAGGATTGGATATGAGTATAGATTTCTTAGGTGTTAGTGGCAATAAGGTGTACAATGAAAAGGAAGCCAATAGGTTTGCAGTTTATAATTGGGAAGCACACGTAGCTGATGCATGGACACCAGAAAATCCTTCCACATCTGAACCAAGGGTCACAAATGGTGGTCATAACTACAGGGTAAGCGATAGATTTGTCCAAGATGGGTCATTTTTTAGATTAAGAACCGTAAATTTGGGTTATTCTTTCCCTGCTAGCTTACTTGGACGAATTAAAATGGAAAGTTTACGTATATTTGTATCTGGTACGAACCTTTGGACACGTCAATCGTTTACTGGTTATTCACCAGAATTTCCCAATAGTTCGAGTCCATTTAGAGTAGGATTTGATAATGGTGCTTATCCAATAGCAAAATCTATTCAATTTGGTCTTGAAACTAAATTTTAAATCAAATAAAAATATTTAAAAATGAGAAATATAATTTTAGCAGCAACGATTATTTTTTTTAGCAGTTGTTCTGAAGATTTTTTAGATAGAAAACCTACTGGAACACTGACAGCAGAGACGTTTTTCGAAAATGAAGAACATGCTATTTTGGCCACAAACGCTATTTATTCCAACTTTAGATCTTGGGAATATTGCGGACTACCTTACATTGGGGCCACCGATGTTATTAGTGATGATGCAGACAAAGGTAGTACTGAAAATGATGGCCCTTATTTAAAAGAAGTGGATGACTTTTTCTTTGATGCCACCAATCAAACGTTTTCTACCATTTGGAAAGGTCATTATCAGACTATATCAAGAGCAAATATTGCCATAAATAGAATTCCTGATATAGATATGACGGCAAGCTTAAAAGAAAGACTCGTAGGAGAAGCAAAATTCCTAAGAGCATTCAATTATTTCAGGCTTGTTCAGTGGTTTGGTGATATTCCACTGGTCACAACGCAACTTACAGAAGATCAATTTTTTACTCAAAAAAGAAATGCTAAAAGTGAAATTTATGCGCTCATTGAGCAAGATTTGATAGATGCCATCGCTTCATTACCCGAGAAATCAAAATATTCAATAAATGATTTAGGTAGAGCCACAAAAGGTGCTGCAAAAGGTATCTTGGCAAAATTGTATATGGTACAAAAAAAGTATGCCGAAGCACTCGAATTATGTGATGAAATAGTAGTAAGTGGTGAATATACGCTTATGCCAAATTACAATCAAATATTAACGCGAGCTGGCGAATTTGGCTCTGAAAGCATGTTCGAAATTGGAGCA
>JBGSOH010000179.1:0-4534 GCA_041739205.1 Saprospiraceae bacterium | reverse complement strand
GATTTGCTTAGGATGAATCCTACACTTTTGTATCGATATCAAAATGATTTGATGTACATTGGTACGAAGGAAGGACTTGTTATTTACGATGGAAATATTCATAAAATATATCAAAGACCAGATCAAGGTAGTCAGGAAGTTACTGCTCTTTATTATGAAAAAAATATATTGTGGATAGGTTATGAAGATGGTGCAATCTTTCAGTTTTACAAAAATGGCATTCATCCATGGACGATTGATGAAGGTTGGCCAAAATCTAAAATTACATCTATATTTATTACTCCGAATAACCAATTATGGCTAGCGACCTACGGTGAAGGCGTCTATGTATATGAAGACAAAGTCTTGTACAATATCAACGAAGATGATGGCTTGTTTAGCAATGAAATCTACAGTATGGTGGCCGCAAAAAATGCAGGAATTTGGATAGCCACAGATCTAGGTGTTCAAGAACTACATTTTGATAAAGGCAAGAAAAAAGTTATAAAACCATCTGTTGCTACATCGCTTCCTGACGATGTGGTTACTTCTATATATCCATCCAAATCTGGACAAAACCTTGGTTTAGGGACTTTCAAAAGTGGTGTTTGGGATATTGATGTAACAAAACAGCAAGTAAAATCTAATATTGGATTAAATGAAAGTGTGGTTAAACTGCAACAATTGTTTTTTGATACTTATTTAATTCAAACAGAAAATAAAGAAAACATTTACATTTGGAATACTACAACAGATGAATTAAAACCACTTGTGGCCAAAGGTCATGAGTCGTCCCTTTCCATCATTGATTTTTTGGTTGATGACGAAAAGAACATTTGGTTTCTATGCAGAAATAATGGCTTACTTTCGGCTTCAGGAACAATTACGATATCTCAAACCAACATCAAAAATATTCAAACCATAAGAAATATTGATGGTAAGACTTATGTGGGAAATGAAACTGGACTTTTTTTGGTAGATAATAATCAAGTATCAAAAAACATCATCCCGAATGTCAATATCATTTCATTGTACTACCATCAGCTTTCAAAAGCATTATGGTGTGGTACTATGGATAGAGGAATCATCATTTTGGACATGGTTCAAAACAAGACTCGAACGATACAAGAAAGCAATGGATTGAGCAATAACAGTGTTTTTTCGATTACATATCAAGAAGATAAAATATGGGCTTCTACCCTAGCCGGCATTTCTATTCTAGATGAAGACGGGCAAGTTTTGGAAGTCAAAAACAAACAAAATGGTTTGGTGTCAGATTACAATTATACACTATTTACAGACAAAAGCAATAATATTTGGATTGGATCTGATGGGAAAGGTATTCAGAAAATAAACAAAAACAATCAGATAAAAAACTATGTCAGTGATCATACCATCTTGTCGTTTGCACAAGATAAAAATGGTGTAATTTGGTTTAGTACTTTAGACGAAGGTGTAGGTAATATCAAAAATGATTCTATCCAATATTTCGGTGTAGAAGAAGGACTGACAGAACTTCATATTTCGGGCGTAAAAACAGACAGGTATGGGCAGATCATTGTTTTTCACCATACAGGTTTTGACTTGATCAATGTAGATAATTACCAGATTGTTAATTTTGGAAACAATGTAGGTATTCGCAAATGGGATCAAAATATCAACGCTTTTTGCCAAGATCAACAGGATAATATCCTAATGACGGACAATGAAAAAATCATTTTTTATCGTGCCCTACAAGATGTAAAATACACACCAAAACTACATATCAATAAATTAAAAGCAGGTGAAACGTGGCTAAATGACAACACTATTTTAAGCCATACTGAAAATGATTTTGTCATAGAATATGCGGGTATTTGGTTTAATGATCCCGAAGCAGTGCGATATAGATTTCAACTAAGTGATGTGGATGAAGGATGGAGGTTTACCAAAGATCAAAAGCTAATTTACAGCAATCTCAAGCCAGGAACGTACAACTTTATTATAGAGTGTGCTATTAATGAGAACTTTGCCCATGCAGATAAATTCGAAATAAACTTCACGATCAAAGAAGCTTTTTGGCGGACTTGGTGGTTTATACTTTGTGTGATTGGATTGCTAGGTTGGGTTATTTTCAAAATATTTGACATTGTCTCAGAAAGGAAAAAAACTTTGGAAGCCATCAAAACAGAGCAAGTTAAAAACCAATTAGAAACGCTCAAAAGTCAAATAAATCCACATTTTCTTTTTAATAGTTTTAATACATTGATTTCTGTCATTGAATACAAACCCGAACAAGCAGTTACCTTTGTAGAAAAGCTATCTGACTTCTATCGCAGCATCCTTCAATATCGCGAGACAGAGTTTATCAGCCTAGAAGAAGAAGTGACGATCATGGAAAATTATCGTTTTTTGCTCGAACAAAGATTTGGCAAAAGTATTGAAATTTCTGTCAACATCTCGAATCCAAAGACATACATGATCTTGCCACTAACGCTTCAGTTATTGATAGAAAATGCTGTAAAACATAATGTAGTTTCGAAAAACAAACCACTGTTCATTCACATCACACAAACAGACGAAAACTTAAAAATTTGTAATAATTTACAACCAAAACTAAGTGTGGAAGTTTCTACACACTTCGGCTTACAATCATTGTCAAAAAGATATTTATATTTATTAGGCAAGGACATTATCATAAACAAAACAGCAGATGAGTTCTGCATTACCATACCCCTTAAAAAAACAATATGACAAGAGTAGTAATTATTGAAGACGAAGAGATGGCTGTCATCCGACTTTCAGAAATGCTAACAAGTATCTCCAATGAAATCAAAATAGTCCGTACTTTAGATAGTATTTCGGACAGCATTGCGTATTTATCTAATGACCCGAGTTATGACTTAATCTTGATGGATATACACCTATCTGATGGTAATAGTTTTGATATTTTTAAGTACGTCACCATCACCAAACCAATTCTTTTTATTACTGCTTATGACGAATATGCCATAGATGCCTTCAAACAATATGCGGTTGATTACCTCCTTAAGCCTGTAAGGAAGGAACATCTTGAAGATGCTTTTAATAAATATACTCGATTCTACAAAAATCCTGTGCCTGACTACACCAAACTTATCAATGAAGACAAAGCAGAAAAAAAATGGCTTATCAAACTTGGTCAAAATATCAGAACGGTCAATTATGAAGATGTTGCATATTATTTTACAGTAGAAAAAATCACTTATCTTGTCAACTTTGAAGGTAAAAAATATCCCGTAGATCAGACATTAGAATACATCGAAAGTAAAATAACGGATCGCAATTACTTTAGAATCAATAGACAATACATCATACATCAAAAGTCAATTGGTAAAATGAACACGCACACCAAGTCTAGAGTTAGGATCAACTTATTACCTACGAATGAAGAAGTGATCGTCAGTACTGAGCGGTCTCCACAGTTTAAAAAGTGGCTTGTAGGGTAATGATATAACTGAAGTTCTATCACAAATGTAATGTGAATGAGAAGTAAACGTTATCTAACATATTGCTGAATACAAATACCACAGTGTTATTAGAAATGTCACTTAGATTGCACAATTGCCTCGAGCCGGCTTTCCCACCCTTATCAGGTGCCTTCACTTCAAGCATTGTCATGCTCGACCTGTCAGGATCGTTCAGTTATACTTTTTTTCTTCAGCAAAAAAAAGTAAACAAAAAATGCCGCCGCTGTTTTGTCTTCTTAACGCGTAAAAGTCATCTTCCCGACGGAAACAAAAAAAAAACTCGCCTTTGAGATTCGTGTTTTGATTTACTTATTCAATTATTTGAGATTTGATATTTGGTTTTATATTGTTTTGGCTCAAGCAGTTTTTTGTTTGTACCGTCTCCAGTGACTTTTAAGCTAAAGACAAAAAGGCGGGAAGAAACCATCCATGGAATAAAGTATTTATTCTATAATCTCAATCTTTTCTAAGTTACAATCGTTGCCGTACAGCTTCAAAAAGCAGAACAGATGCACTGACCGACACATTCATAGAGTCGATTTTGCCTTTCATAGGTATGAGAACATTGACATCGGCAGCATTGATCCATTCTTCACTAAGACCTGTGGACTCTGTACCTACGACAATGGCTGTCGGCACTGTAAAATCCTGGGTATAACAAGAAACAGAAGTCTCAGATAATGTAGCACAAACGATACGTATCTTATTTTTTTTCAAAAAAGCAATGATGTCCGTTGTCGTACCTGAAACCACTTTATTGGTGAATACTGCACCCACACTTGAGCGAATAATATTTGGATTAAAGACGTCTGTATTTGGATTTGCGATGACAAAAGCGTCCACGCCTGCAGCATCGGCAGTACGCAAAAGTGCACCTATATTCCCCGGTTTTTCGGGTGCTTCCGCTACTAGTAGTAAAGGTGATGGTTGATCAAAAACAATATTCCCTAGTTCTGATGGTTCGCTTTTGAAAATGGCGATGACACCTTCTGTTCCTTCTCTGTATGCTATTTTGTTATAGACTAGATTGGTCACTTCGATCATTTCGGTATCAAATAGCACCTTAC
>JBGSOH010000177.1:0-7574 GCA_041739205.1 Saprospiraceae bacterium | reverse complement strand
AAAAGGGTATTGTAACACAACTTCATGATTTGGTTTATTATTATGAACCAAATGAAGGCGTGACAGGCACTGACAGTTTTTTATTTTCTGATGAAAATGGAAATAGTAGGTTGGTTATTATAAAACTCATTAATATTCCACACAATAATAGTACTGTTAGGGATGATAAATTTTACACACCCAAAAATACGCCGATTACGTTTGATGTTTTTGCAAATGATTTGAACAGTAAGTTTCCTATTTCTGCATATTCATCTGCTTTGGTTCGCGATACACTAGATATATTTACTTATACACCACCTGCTAATTTTTCTGGTGAAAAGAATTTTACTTACACCGTAAACTATGGTGCTAACAATAAGTACACTGGCAAAATCAAAATCGTTATTGGTAATTTCCAACCACAAAGTGATATTGTATATACATTCAATACGGATAAAAATACTAGTTTGGCCTTAGAATATGATGTCCCTGTCAGTGGATATTCATTTCAATTAGTAGACGCTCCTTCATTTGGCACAGTTGAAATATTTAATGATAGTACATCTATCGAAGAAAATTGTAATCAACTCACTACAAAGGCAATGATACTTTATACGCCTGATCAAAATTATTATGGCGCTGATGAAATTTCAGTGGAATATTGTGTAGAGAATAATCCATGTCAATTGTATAAATTGTATATTAATGTAGTAGATAGTGATCAAGATACGCTTTGTAAATGTGTAGGTAGAGATTGTGTTTGGTCTGGTGACTTGAATGGGGATGGACGTGTTTCTGTTACAGATTTGTTGTCATTGGGCAGATACATGGGGCTTACAGGTGCGTCAAGAGATGATTTGCCTTATTCATATCGAGCTGGTCAACATAGCGATTCATGGAATGTAGATCAACCGAATGGTATAGATACCAAGCATATTGATGCCAATGGAGATGGTATTTTGACAGCAGCTGACACCATGGCTATATCAGAATATTATGCAGATATACATAACTTAGTTCCTACCGAAGTTTTAGGTATTAAGGATTATCCTTTTATGCTTATACTTAATAACACGGAACTGGACTCTGGCGACTTGTTGATTTTGGATGTAGTGATTGGAACAGAATCTAAGCCTGTGGTAGATATTTTCGGACTAGCTTTTGGTTTGAACTTTTCACCTTCTTTAATTGATAGTGCGAGTTTGTCTGGTTATTTTTATGAAGATGGTTGGTTTGCAACTGCAAGTCCTACTTTGCAGATGATTAAACAGCCTTTTGAAGGTGTCGTTCATGCAGGATTCACCAAGGTCGGGAGTATAGTAGAAGATGAAGCTGATGGTATAAAGCCAACAGGCAGTAGTGGCTATGGTAATATTGCTAGAATATCATTTATAGTAGAAGATGAAGCTGATGGTATTAGAAGTGAAGATGGATTTGTAACACGCAGAATTACCACCAACAATATAGAAATGGAAGATGCTGCAGGTGAGAAGTTTATCTTGCCTGATACATTTGTAGATATAAGAATCAATAATAAGAAAACCACACCTGTGCCTTCAGAAGATAAATTATTAGCTTTCCCGAATCCTGCTAAAGAATATGTAAATCTTCATTTTAATGGTAGAAATACCATCAAAGCTTATAAGATGGTAGACATGTTTGGTAACATGGTAGGTCAGGTGGCAAATCTTGATCAGCAATCTGTGTCTATTAATACCAAGAATTATACTACAGGAATCTATCTTTTGCAAGTAGTCACCACACAAGGTGTCATTACAAAAAAGATCAATATTACAGCTGAATAGAAATTTTAAGTTTTACGAATAAATAAAAAAGACCCGAAACATTAGATGTTCGGGTCTTTTTTTTGGTGGCCTCAACGGGAATCGAACCCATATCAAAAGTTTAGGAAACTTCTATTCTATCCGTTGAACTATGAGACCAACTTCAGAAGATGTGCAAAATTAAATAATTAAACATATTAATGAAGTAATTAAGCTTATAAAAAACAATCTCATTTTTCATTTTGTTATCTTTGCATCATAAAATAAACACTAATTTGCTAAAGCGACAAGTTCAAGCCAATTTGCCTACTAAATGGGGAGCGTATGACATTTATGCTTTTTCTGAAGAACATGGAGATCAACAACCACATATTGCTCTGGTTCACAAGGATATTAACGTAACTAATGCGGTACCTGTCAGGATACATTCTGAGTGTTTGACAGGAGATTTGTTCGGGTCTAAAAGATGTGATTGTGGAGAACAGTTCGAAGAGTCTATGTCTATTATCTCTGCTCAAAAAGGAGTCATGATTTATCTTAGACAAGAAGGACGCGGTATTGGACTGATCAATAAGCTTGATGCATATAATTTACAAGATGCTGGTCTTGATACATTCGAAGCAAATGTGCATCTTGGATTTGAAGCGGATGAACGTGATTTTGGTATAGCCATAGAGATTTTAACAGATTTGGGTATTCAGACTATAGATCTAATTACGAATAACCCTGATAAAATAGCAGCTATAGATCATTCAGACATTACCTTGAGAAATAGAATTCCCATCATCATACCACCGAAATCTGAGAATGAAGGTTATCTCAAGATAAAACAAAATGTCGGACACTTACTGTAGATATCAATATGAATATAGAGACTTTTACAGAATATTGTTTATCAAAAAAAGGTGTGAGTGAGTCATTTCCTTTTGGTGGAGATACCCTAGTTTTTAAAGTAGTCGGAAAGATGTTTGCGTTGACTGGCTTAGAGACTATACCTGCTGCTGCGAATCTAAAGTGCGATCCTGAATGGGCGATAACATTGAGAGAAGGCTATGAAGATATACAACCTGGATATCACATGAACAAAGCACATTGGAATACTGTACAATTGGAAGGAAGTCTAGAAGATAGTTTGATAAAAAAATTAATAGATCATTCTTATGACTTAGTGGTACAATCATTGCCTAAAAAAGATAAATTACTTTTAGATAATATGACTGAATAGTGGACAAAAATAAACTATACGATTTTATCATTGTAGGGCAGGGTATAGCTGGGACTTTGTTAGCACATTTTCTCTTGGAAAGTGGAAAATCAATCTGTTTGATTGATAATAACCACAAAGGCGCTGCTTCAAAAGTAGCTGCAGGCATTGTAAATCCTATCACAGGTAAAAACTTTGTACGTAGCTGGAGAGTGAATGAATTTTTGCCTGTTGCTAAAAAAGTATATGGCGAAATTGCGCAAAAACTAAACATCACAACCTACACCGAAGTAAATATCATAAGAACCCTGGAGAATACCGAAGCTGAAAATAACTGGCTAGCTCGCACAGCGGATGAAAGCGTATCTGAATATATGTTGGCCAATGCAGATATTTCGTCTTTTGAAGGAAAAGTCGCGCCTGCATTTGGTTATGGTGAACTTACAGGAACATTCCAAGTCCATTTGTCAAATATATTGGATGCGTACAAATTGGAATTTATAAAAAATGATCAGTTTCTAGAAGATGCATTTGATCATTCAGGATTGATAGTTATGGATGATTATTTTGAGTATAATCACATTCAAGGTAAAGAAATAGTGTTTTGTGAAGGCTACAAAGGACAATCCAATCCTTTTTTTACTAAAATGGGATTCGGACCTTCAAAAGGAGAAGTCCTACATGTAAAAATACCCAATGCTGACTTTACAAAAATGTATAAAGACAAGATTTTTATTGTGCACCTATATGATGATGTTTATTGGGTGGGATCAGGATACGAGTGGAATGCACCTGATGATCTCCCAAGTGATGCTGCTCGAACAAAGTTAATAGCAGAATTAGACAGATTGCTTTTGATACCTTACGAAATCCTTGACCATAAAGCTGCCATCAGACCTACTATGCACAATAGACGGCCTTTATTAGCTGTGCACGAGACAATTCCCGGCATGTACATGTTTAATGGCTTGGGTACCAAAGGGTCATCAATTGGACCATTTGTAGCGAAGCAGTTTGCTGAATATTTGGTGACTAAAGATGTACAATTGTTAGAGCTTTAAGCACTCAAAATTCTTCATCAAATTCTTCATTTTTAAGTTTATCTTTAAGTAAAGTTCTGCTTTCGTCTGCAGGTCGGATGTATTTGTATTTTTCGCAATCGATCATTTCTGCAAATCCTGCTGGTGGTGTAGGGAAGTTGGCTTTAAAATCATAACCTGATGTTTCGTCTTTTTCTAGTTTCTGAAAAAATAATTCAGAGATAGGTCTTGCCATTACGTATCCTTGTCCATCATTGAGATTAAGGAATCTGATCCACTTATCGTCACCACCTGACCAAACTCCTGTGACAAGATTGGGTGTGACGCCCATAAACCATCCGTCTGCATAGTCATTGGTTGTACCAGTTTTACCACCTATTTTGGTTTTTATACTTAGTCCAAATTTGCCACCTACATTATTTTTTAGCATTTCAAGCATCACTGCATTATACAATGGGTTGATGGCTGTCTTACGATTAGGTATACCTTGGTAGATGATTTTTCCATTTTTATCTTCTATTCTGGATACAAAAATAGGTTGTACATAGGTGCCATTATTCCCAAAAGCGGAGTATGCACCCGTCATTTCCATCAAAGTAAGGTCTACGGCTCCTAGACAAATAGATGGAGAATTGGGAATAGCTAGTCGACCACCTTCTAGTCTTAAGTTTTTATCTATGCCTAGATTGTGCATCAAGTCACGCACAAGCGCCACAGTACCCATTTCTTTGAGTAATCGAACTGTGATGGAGTTTTTTGAATATAATAATCCGTGAAATAGGTTGTATTTATTTCCTGTAAACTCTTCATTTGCATTGGCAGGTGACCACTCTTGATTTACTTCAAAACCAGCATCGCCAGGTGCAATTGTATACTGGATATCATCAAATTCCTGACATGGAGATATACCTTGTACTGCAATAGCTTGTGTATAAACAAATGGCTTCATCGTAGAACCGACAGATCTTCGCATTGTAGCGTGATCGAATTTAAAATATTTATGGTCTATGCCACCGACCCAAGATTTAATATGTCCAGTATTGGATTCTAATACTAGAAAACCTGCTTGCATAATCATCTTATGGTATCGTACAGAATCAAAAGGTGACATTTCTACTTCTTTTTCTCCACCTTTTTCATAATCAAAAATCTTCATTTTGATAGGAGTGGAGAATTCTTTTTGGTAAACTTCTTGCAGTTTGTCATATGTTGTCACTAGTGGCTGCCAAAGATCACTATTCAATAATCTATGGTATCTATCTTGGTTAGAAATGTCTATTTTACCTGCATTTGTAGCTTCTCTCCATGAAGTTTTGTTTTGAGAAATTGCGATCAGTGTTTTAATAACATTATCTGACATGGGAAGACCAGCATATTTTTGCTCAACTTCTCCCAAATGGCTTGCTATCATTTTTTCTCTCAACTTGAGATATCTTTCTGACCCTTTGTTTTGTCCTTCTAAGATGTCAGCTCTCAATTGTTTTTGGACATCATCTGCTTCAAATGTCCATGGATCCATATTCTTCCAAACCCTAAAGTACTTTTTCTGGATTTTTCGCATGTGTTCTACCACTGCTGCTTCGGCATGTTTTTGATAATTCAGATCAATCGTAGTATATACTTTTAGGCCATCCGTATATATATTATAAGGAGTGCCATCCGCTTTTTTGATGTTTTGTGTTTCCAAAAGTGATTTGAGCCACTTTGTCAGTTCTGCTCTGAAATAAGGTGCAGGTCCATCACTCTGGGTTTTTCTGTCAAACAATGACATATCAATGTCCTTCACAATCAAAGTATCAAGCGCTGCTTTGTCTATTTGGTCAGCATTATGCATCAGGTTTAAGACTAAATCGCGTCTTATCTTACATTTTTCAGGAAATCTTTTTGGATTATAAAGACTTGGGTTTTTCAACATTCCTACTAAGGTGGCAGCTTCTTCTACATTCAGGTCTTTTTGACTTTTATTAAAATAAATTTGGGCTGCTGCTTCGATACCGTGCGCACCATTGATAAACTCAAATTTATTCAGATACATCACCATAATTTCTTCCTTGGTATAGCTTTTTTCTAATTTGACAGCCGTCACCCATTCTTTGAGTTTAACGCCTATGAGTGTCAACATTTTTCTAGGAGCTGACATTTCAGACATCTTAGGTCTGCTAAATAACTGTTTTGCAAGCTGTTGTGTGATGGTACTCCCACCACCAGAACTTTCTTTGCGAAATAAAAGCGTTTTAAATGCTACTCTTGCCAATGCACGGAGATCTATACCACTATGACTAAAAAAGCGTTCATCTTCAGTCAAGATTAAGGCATTTTTTACATGTGGATTGAGAGAAGGGTAGTCAATAGCTACTCTGTCTTCGATGTAATATCGTCCGAAAGGTACACCATGCACGTCATAAATAACAGTCGCCAAGTCGTACTTCGGATTCTCTAAGTCTTCAAAGGTAGGTAAATCAGAAAAACCGATTATCACAAATACCAAAATGACAAATCCCAAAATAGCAAGTGCTATATTTCTCAAATATCTGTTGTATTTTTGAAATTGTGGTGGTGTCATTTGATCAGCTTGGTTTTCCATCATGGTTATGTTATGTTTTGGTACCTATTTTCTACATTGTTTTCTTCAAGAGAATAATCTTTGTGATGCGCTTTGTAACGACCTTTTCCAAACTTAGTGCCATTAAAGGTTTCTGTTTTGCGTAAAGATTCTTTAACATCTTCTGGCAAACGATTGAACTCTTGACATTTTACAGAACAAGTATTTTCGTACTTCTCACCACATGATGGACATTGGATGAATAAAATGTGGCAAGCATCATTGGCACAGTTGACATGGTGGTCTGATGGCGTCCCACATTGGTGACATTTAGCAATGATATCAGGAGAAATCCTTTCGCCTAAGCGCTCATCAAAAACAAAATTTTTACCTATAAACTTATTTTCTATGCCTAATTCTGCGGCTCTTCTTGCGTATTCGATAATGCCACCTTCTACTTGGTACACATTTTTGAATCCTTTGTGTTTGTAGTAGGCACTTGCTTTTTCACAGCGAATACCACCTGTACAATACATGATGATATTTTTATCTTTTTTGTCGCTCAACATATCTTCTACGATAGGAAGCGCTTCTCTAAATGTCTCTACATCAGGTAAAATGGCATTTTGGAAATAACCTACTTCACTTTCGTAATGGTTGCGCATATCAATGATGATGGTATCTTCTTGATCAGCAAGTTTGTTGAATTCTTCTGCTTTTAAATGGATACCTTTATTCGTGACATCGAATGTTTTATCATCCAAACCATCGGCAACGATTTTTTCTCTGACTTTTATGATAAGTTTAAAGAAAGATTTTCCATCATCTTCAATAGCAAAGTTGAGTCTGATGTCTTGCAGAAAAGTAATGGTTTGCATGGCTTCTTTAAAAGCGTCTACTTGATGTTGTGGTACTGAGACCTGAGCATTTACACCTTCATAAGAAACATAAATCCTTCCTAGAACTTCTACTTCTGAAAGTAAGATATAAAAATGATCCCTAAAGATTTGGGGATTGCGAAG
>JBGSOH010000168.1:0-6050 GCA_041739205.1 Saprospiraceae bacterium | reverse complement strand
CCGCAAAATGGGTTTAGTGAAGATGATAATAAATCAAAGGATAGTAAAAACGAAAGTAAAAAGGTAATCCAATGGCTCAATGATTTAGAGTCGCAGCATGAGTTTATGTTTTTTGAATGTGGTTATGATTCTTCATCGTGGAATGACAAATGTCTAAGACAAGCGGACCATATTGTATTGATAGGAGATAGTACTCAAAGCCATCTATTAACAAAGATAGAAGATGGGCTTCGCCAAATGGTTAATGTCAATTTTTCGATTGCTTTAATTCATCCATATGACACGGAAATGCCAAAAAATACCATAGATTGGCTTAGTATACGACCATTGGTTAGGAATCATTACCATCTTAGACTTGGACATGACAAGGATCTACAAAGAATGGTAAGGATTTTGACGGGTAAGGCTACAGGACTAGTTCTAGCTGGTGGTGGCGCCAAAGGTTTTGCTCATATAGGTGTGATGCGTGCTTTGGGTGAATATCAGATTCCTATAGATTATATAGGTGGTACAAGCGTCGGATCTATGATGGCAGCGACCTTTGCATTTGACAAACCTTCAATCATGGTTGAAGAAACTGTTTATAAAGCTACACTTCACAAACCTTCATCAGATTTGAGTTTAATACCACTTATTTCATTGGTAAAAGGTCTGAATATCAAAAAAATGTTAAACTATGCCATCAAACATTTATGTGGTAGCCATGACGTAGATATAGCTGATACTTGGATACCTATGTACGTCGTTGCATCCAATTATACAAAGTCAGATGAGTCTATATTCTTTAGAGGAAATTTGGTAAAAGCATTACTTGCTTCATCTGCTATTCCTGGCGTGTTTCCACCTGTCATCATCGAAGGCGAGTTGTATGTAGATGGAGGTACTTTCAATAATTTCCCAGCAGATATCATGCGCAATTTGGATATGAATAAGGTGATTGGTATTGACTTTATGATGGAAAAAAAACATAAACTCTCCATAGAAGAGATGCCTTCTAATAATCAGATGTTCAGAAGTAAATTGGTCCGTAGTAAAGATAAAAAATATAGATTGCCAGGTATTGGATCAATTATTATCAATTCAACGTTGATGTATAGCAATGCCAAAAGACATGAATCTATTGCGTACTTGGATATGCACTTCAACCCTGATGTAGCCAAATTTGGATTGACAGCATGGACAGATTATCATAAGATCGTAGAAAAAGGATATCAACATGCCAAACAAGTGTTGGATGCAGTGAGTAAGGAAGAATTGGCAAAATTTCAAAACCCTATTTGACGGATTTATTTGTAAAAAAGGTAATCATGAATGAAAGTAAAACACCTTTGGAATTTACAGATGCAGATTTTGAGAATCTTAGTGCCAAGGTATTTAATGATTTAGAAAATAAGTTACCTGCTAATTTGACATATCATTCCGTACAACATACCAAGTATGTATTAAGAGACGCAGTTGAAATAGCTACGTATGAAAATGTTTCTCATACAGACTTGATGAAGATAAAAATTGCAGCATTATTGCATGACACAGGTTTTATGACGACCTACCAAAACCATGAAGAAGCTAGTTGTGCATACGCAAAAAAAGTACTCCAAAAATACAAAATATCCACCGAAGATTTTGGGCATATTTGTGAAATGATCATGGCTACCAAAATACCACAAAGCCCTAAGGATCAATGTGGGGAAATATTAGCAGACGCAGACTTGGCATACTTAGGTACAGAACATTTTGGCAAAATATCTTACCTTTTATTTGATGAGCTAAAACATATGAACCCAATGTTTGATCTTCAGACATGGAATCAAATTCAAATTAAGTTTTTGACAAATCATCAATATTTTACTAATTATTGTAAAGCTAATAAAGCTAGTATAAAGAATGCTCATGTACAAAATTTGATTTCTGATATTTGATTGTAATTGTTCTAATTATAAGTAAATTAGGGTAATTGATTTATTACGTACTAACTATTTAAAGTTAACAATTTTGTAACTATACATCTTGATAAAATTTAGTCATTTTATTAATCATTCTTGATTTTTTCTTTTGCCCATAACGGACTGAGTACAGTTTGAATTTAGAAATCGTCTACTAATTTATCAGGAGTTTTTGATATATTAATAACGGTACTCCATTGCTTGCTTTTTTCAATCGATTCTGTTTCACTTTCGACCATTATGCTGACCGCAGGGATGACTGATAAGCGAAAGATACTTTTTATTTAATTTTCAAATCGTCTTAACTGATAAATAGAAAAAAGACCAATGGTCAATTCTGCCATTAGGCCAAAAATATATCCACTTGTTGGCAAGCCATCAGTCATCATACTTAATATCCGTCCGATGGCTAATGACAACATAAACAAAATGTTTAATTGTGTGGCTGTTTTCCAATAATTGCTTTTCCATATTCCCAAAAACCAAACAGCTGAGATGCCGAAGTATAAAAACATATTTGCTTTGAGCATATTGGCAAGATCTACCGTATCTACTTGGATATTTAAGTACAGTGGAATTATGTTGGAGGCACCATATATGATTCCCGTGGGTACCACAATGGCTATCGAAATAAGTAGATGTAGGTGTTTTATAATCCAATCCCTTTTATCTCTCATACGTACAATATAACTAGTAAAAAAGTATTAAAAAGCCATTCATAAAAAAACATAAGACTTCCTTTATTTAACCCAAATGTAAATAAAGAAAAAAGAATAACCATAAAAATATGTCATCATTTTTTGAACTAAAATAAAGGAGTCTTTTCTTAAGGACTTGAAAATGAATTGCTTTCACATTTTTACAATGAATAGTTATTTAAAATATATTCAGAAGATTTTATCGGCAATGAGTCCACTCTAAAAAGCTAAAATAAAAAAAGAGTCCTGAAAGGACTCAATATGAATAACTGTGGGTGTAAATCACGGTATTATCAAAAGCACTGCTCAACCCTGAAAGAGTTGAATGTTAGCATGTTAAGAATTAATCAGCAAATCATCATTTGTAAAGTTTTTGACATTCCATCAGATTCTTTATTTTTTGAATACAATTCTCAAAGTGGGGCATAGTTTTTGGCTTTTACTTCATTGTAATAATGAGTATACGCCCCTTGAGAAATTTAATTTTTTTATTAATCATACTTTTTATAAGTACTGTTTCCTTTGCTCAAAATGGCCCAGGAAATGTTGGGATCGGGACATCATCTCCTGACCTTTCAGCCGTGCTTGATATGGTCGCAGCAGACAAAGGACTGTTGATACCACGTGTAGAATTGACAGACTTGACAGATCAAGTAACCATTACTAATGGCAATACCATCAGTTTACTGGTGTACAACAAAACTAATATAAATGATATCGTACCCGGCTTTTATTATTGGAATGGCCATAGGTGGACAAAAATAGCGGAAGGAAATGCTTCTATGTATTCAGGTACAGGAGCGCCGACAAGTGAATCTCCAAAAACCCCTACCACAGGCGATTTTTATATAGAACTTCCTAGTGGTAATCTCCACCGTTTTGATGGTGATACTTGGAATAGTCTAATGGGCCTAAGCAGTGATAGCGGAAATTTACTTACGATGGGCAGTGATGGTAGATATTTTTTAAATCCTGCGCTTATTCAGTCTGCAATCACAGTGGAAAATGGATTATATAAAAATCAAAATAATGCCATAGAATTAGGAGGCACATTAGAAAAACCTACATCCATACAAACATCTCCTGCCAATACTTTAGCTATTTCAGGTTTGCAAAATGGCGATATTATTCAAGATGAAGTGGTCACTGTAAATCCTACTACAGGCGTGCTCAAAAAAGTGAATGCTTCGTCATTAGTAACTATCAATGAATCCATCCATATAGGTGAGGATGGACAAACAATGTTTCAAACTCCTGCCAACATCAACGACTTCAAAAAAGTACACGTGTACCGAAACGGCGTCCGACTTACGGCTACCTATGTCAATTCCAATACCATAAAATTGGAAGAAGGGGTAAGTTGTTTAGTAGGCGATGAAATTAGAATCGTACAATACAATTAATTAGGTCATTTTTTTTATAACACAACAACAAATCAATTTTTTCAACATGAAGCAGTATCTTTTACTCGTCGGTTTTTTTCTATTTGTCGGCTTTACAGCTAATGCCCAACTTGACTCTACAAAGGTAGTAGATAATAAGGGTACGATTAAATATGTTTTGAAAGCGAAAAACTCAAAAATTATTACACAACAAGATAGTACGATACTTTTCGTTACGCCCAAACAATTAAGTAATCTTCAAAGTCAAGGTGCTTCTACTTATGTAAAGTATGCGGATACATCTGCTATGTTGGCAGATTATTTAAATTCTGCAGGAAATGGATTGACTAAGTCAGGTCAGTCAATTTCATTAGGTGGATCATTGACTACAAATGCAACGATTGTGACATCTGAGGAAAGCTTGTTAAGAATTCAAGGGCTTCAGTCAGGTAGCACAGTTACAGATAGTGTGATGGTCGTGGATGGAGACACAGGCGCTTTAAAATGGATTTCAGCTTCTAAGTTATTTAATGCCTTGACTTTTGAAAACGGTTTAACAAAATCAGGTAACACTGTAAAATTAGGAGGCGCTTTAAATGAAGCAACAACCATCACAACAGATGCAACCAATGTATTGAAAATTGCGGGCTTAGAAGGTGGAAATCTCGGGGCAGATAGCTTAGTAGTAACTTCAGCAGATGGTACGCTCAAAAAAGTAAACCGTGAATCAGTGGTGCAAAGTGGTGAAGTGACCATCGTAGCTTCAACGAACCAATCAGTAATCGAAGTAAGTAATATGCCTGCGACAGCATCAAAAGTTTGGGTATTCAGAAATGGTGCAAAACTACTGGCAGGAGAAGATTACACAACTGCTGCGGGAGAAGTGACATTAACACCCACTGAAGATTGGTCAGTTTTGTCAGGAGATATTTTTGAAGTACAATGGGTGAAATAATCCACCTTATTTTTGATTGAAATTCAGTAAATGAAAAATCCAGTTAAAATATTTTTTATAACACTTTGTGTATGGTTTACAATATCTGTAAGCCATGCACAAACGGTTAGGGTCATAGATCATAAAGGTACTCCCAAGGATGTTGACAACAGTAAATGGCAACTTTCAGGTGCTAACATCTACTTAAAATTGAGTGGTAATGTAGGCATCGGCACAAATGATCCTGGTGCACAGTTTCATACTACGGGTAGTCTCAGGTTTTCAGGTATTGGTACAAACACTTCCAATACCAATCTAATGACTACTGATGGATCGGGTAATGTGTCTACAAGATCTCTATCAAATATTTTAAGTGGAAATGCTATCACTAGTTTGAATGGATTGACCAATTCAGTACAAAGTTTTTCTATTGGCACAACTGGAACTAATATTGGCATTTCTTCCACAGGAAGTATACATACCTTTAATATTCCTACTGCATCTGCAAGTAATAGGGGAGCACTGAGTTCGGCTGATTGGACTACTTTTAATAATAAAGAAGCAGCTATTGTAGCTGGAACTAGTACCCAATATTTCAGGGGTGATAAAACTTGGCAAACACTAAATACAACTGCAGTTGCAGAAGGAAGTAATTTGTACTTTACAAATGCTAGATCAAGGAGTGCAATATCACTTACGACCACGGGTACAAGTGGAACTGCAAGTTACAATGCCACTACAGGTGTATTAAATATACCCAATTATGCGGATGGTGGAATTACTTCGGTTAATGGTCTGACAAGTTTGACACAAAGCTTTGCTACAGGAACATCTGGATCTGACATAGGCATTTCTTCTACAGTAAGTACACATACCTTTAATATTCCTACCGCATCCGCAAGTAATAGGGGAGCTTTGAGTTCGGCTGATTGGACTACTTTTAATAATAAAATAAGCGCCGTCAACGCCACAACTTCATCAGCTGTTACTGCTACTGGAACATCTGTAAATATTAATAATACAGCAGCGCATTGGAATGCCAATCAGTTGTCAGGAAAAAATGTTTCAAATACAGACCCTACAGAAGGTCAAG
>JBGSOH010000152.1:0-14940 GCA_041739205.1 Saprospiraceae bacterium | reverse complement strand
CTCCTTTTTTGTCAACGAGTCAAATTCAGAGATTCTTTGTCTTGGAAACGAACGCAATTTGATATGTAACGTTTGACTTCTAGAAGCTACAATGACCACAGAAGTGTCAAGGTAATTCTCTTTAGCAATATTGATTTTTATTTGATTAGCGTTTGATGGAACATTAAACGCAAATCTTCCTTCTTTATCAGTATTGACCAAAATTTTGTGCTTTTTGACATAAATACTGGCGTCACTGAGTGGTTCGTTAGAGTTTGGATCGGTGATAGTACCATTTATGCTCAACTCTTTTTTGGAGCCATCTTTGTTTGGTTTTACAATGATATATTTCTCTTTAATTGAAATATAGATGTTTAATGATGTCTCCAAAATAGGTAAAACATCTTTCAATGGCTTTTTGATCACCTGAATGGAGAACTGCTGATTGTCTTGAAATTCACTATACGAAAAAACCATACCTGTTTGGTTCTGAATATCTCGAAAAATGACATTCGCAGGCGTATTGTTGTACTGAAGAGTGACTTCTTGGTTTATATCTGGTTGACCACTTAAGACATTCCAAATCAAAATGGTCAACATACTGAAGATGATTCTTATTGACATGGCTTTCCTTGTATTTTGTAGTGATGGTCTTGGTATTCATACTTAAAACCTAATGTTTCGGCGATGATGGTGATGATAGTGGCCACTTCTTCGTCAAAAAACTGTGTGGTGATTTTACATTCGCCAATAGATTCAGGTGATAATTGAACATCTATCTGATATGTTTTTTCGAGTAAATCAACTACTTCTACCAAGCGTGTATCCTTAAAGTCAAACTTCAACACTTTGGTCTCCAAATCTGTAATAATGGTCTTTTGAGAACGAATATACCAAGCTTTTTCTCCAGCTTTGATGATTATCTCACTGCCATGTTCGTCATACAGGCTTACTATACCTTCATTCACCACAACATAAACTGTATCAGAATCAGGCATACTTTCTACATTAAAAACAGTACCTAGATCTTCAATAAAAACACCATTGGTCTCGATGATGAATGGCAAATCATCATTGTGTTTTACTGTAAACTTGGCCTTACCCCTCAATTTTAGCTTTCGATGCTCGGTACCAAAACCATCTTCATAACTGATTTTACTTTTTGCTTGCAAGGTTACTTCACTTTGGTCAGAAAGCGATTGGTTGACTGCAGTTGCATTCGCTATCAATTCCAAAGGCATTTTATCATCTTTCATCAAGAAAACTACTGACAAAAGCCCAACAACTAATGCAGCCGCTAATCCATATATCCATCCCATTTTAGCGCTTGTTTTTGTTTTGGCATTGAACTTTTGCCAAGCAACTTTTTTATTAGGTGAAGACCACTCCACATTAGAAACCATCAAAAATGCCTGCTGCATATTATCAAAATACAATTGATTTTCCTTGGAGATTTGTTTCCACTCTTCTAGCTGCATCGCTTCATCAGGTGTTGCTTCACCACAAAGATATTTGCTGATGAGATCATCCATGCTCTGATTATATAGGTCCATTATAAGTATGTTAATATCGTGATGACAATGATTTGGATATATTCTGACAAAGCGACTCTCATTGTCTTAAGTGCTTTACCCATTTGGTTTTCAATAGTTTTGGGTGATAGATTTAGTTTTTCTGCTATCTCATTATACCTGAGTCCGTCCATCCTACTCATAGAGAATATTTTCCGACATTGTTCAGGAAGACTTTCGATGGTTTCTTTGATTTTGTCCGCAATTTCTTGAATGATGAGTGTGTCCGTGACCGCTGTACTTTCTGAATTGGAGATGGTATTTGAATATTTGGAAGCGACTTTATCGTGTTTGATTTTATTCATACACTTGAAGTAAATTGCTTTGTACAAATAAGCTTTGATTGATGTGTGAATGACTAACTTACTGCGATCATTCCACAAATCCATAAATACCGACTGTACAAAATCTTCTACGTCATTCTGATCCTTGACCATCGTCTGACAATATCTGTAAAGTGCATCGTAATGATCTGTAAACAACTGTTCAAATGTGGCAGTGTCCAAAGATTTGACTTCTTGTATGTGTTTGATTTTATTATTCATATCCTTATGCTTAACGTACACCACATTCCGTAAGTTTTTGTGTGGCGAAAAGTTTGTGATTAATGCTGATGGATTCATTTTTTATAAGTTACATTTTTGTTATCTTAACATTCCTAATTAACTCTAAAATTCTACTTTGTAAGCCAATACAGGTACAAAAGGCATCATGGTCCACTCATTCAATTTGTCGTTGGCAATGTCGTATGTGAGACCACCTATATTCTCATTATTGGTAGCATTCATTAAATCAAGTGATAATGTAGAAGTAAATTTATTCTTATTTCTCTTATACTTGATACCGACATCGAGCTTATAGAAATCTTTGAGTCTCACACTGAATGGTTGTGTCTCATCTCTTACTTCTTTTTGTTGTGCCTTAGATGCCGCTCGGTCTATAGGTGTGTCATACTGTCCGCCTACCCAAGCATTTTTTAGATTAAAACCTAAGGTGTTTCTGCCTGTTTTGCCTACGACCCATTCCTTCCCAATAGTAATCACAGATGTAAACCCTGAGTTAAATCTTGTATTCGTCCAGCCAAGAGATGGTGTTTTATATTTAGAATCGAAGACAGAGCCAGTTACGATATAATACCAATTGTTGTGTAAAAATCGTTCTAAAGTGACTTCCAGACCTATATTCCGACCTTGACCTTCATTGACCAAAGCGAAATCTGGAAAGAAAAACTGTTGGTTGATCATTGCATAGTTTCTATTTGCGTCAGTACCTATTGGTATATCCGAAAGTTGCTGATAGTACATTTCAGTCTTCAGTCTAGTATGTGTATTAATATCTAGATTGTGGGTCAGTACTAAGTGGTGTGCTTTGGTAAAACCCAGATCTTTATTCACAAGGTCACCTTCTTCTGATTTTACAAAATATACGATCAATGGTTGTATTTGACTATGTCTGCCGTAAGCCAAAGCAAGATTTGACCGATCATGGAAGGTGTATTGAATGTTTCCCCTTGGTTCTATGGCTTGTTTATTATTAAGCAGAAAGTTTGTATAATGAAATCCTACATTGGCAGACCATTTTTCACTCAAGCGGCATTGTATTTGACTGTAAGCACGTGCCATTGCGGTTTGATCATTATTATTGATAATATTGATGGAAACCGGTCCATTTTTATAATCATTGTAAAGCATTTTATATCCTAATCTGTCAAAATATCCACCACTTCTTATTGTAATTTTTGGACTGATCTTTTTGGTGTAGTGTACAGCTGCCGATATCTTGTCTGTAAGGTTTTCTATTTCAAAGAGACTACTATAACTATAATTTGAATAGACGGTTTTGGTATCATCTGTAAATCCAGATTTTGTCGTACCATAAGCCAAAATAGCAGACAAAAAGCCATAGTTTTTAGTGGAAAGTGTGTATTTTAATCCATTAACAGACATATTACTTAGGAACTCGCCATTGGATCGATGATCAAGTGCTCCCTTCTCTTTATCAATGTCTTCAAGCGTCTCTTCTACTTTCTGATTGCTCCAGCCATTGATGCCAAATAGACTAAGATTGCCGCCTTTGTGCAATGGCAAATGGATATTATAAGACAAATCACTATAATCTAAAACACCTGTCAGGTCGACTCCCAATTTACTAATGAGTGAGAGGGTAGAATATCTATAATTGATCAGGTAAGAACCTTTGTATTTCTTGCTAAACGGACCTTCGATAGCTGCTTCTATACCTAAAAATCCAGCTTTAAACGTATATTCTCTTTTGCTATCATTACCTTTTCTAAGCTTAATGTCAAACACACCGCCCAACGCATTGCCGTACTCTGGTGCAAATGCTCCTGTAGAAAAGTCAGAATTGGACAAAACCTGAGAAGAAAGTACAGACACACCACCACCAGACGAAGCCACATCTCCAAAATGATTGGGATTGGGAATGTCTATGCCTTCCATCCTGTAGAGCAATGCAGAAGGGTGATTTCCACGGATAGACACATAATTGCTGCCATCATTGGTCGGTACGACTCCCGCAAAAGATTGCGCCATGCGTGCAGGATCATCTACTGCACCAGCAAATTTGCTGCTTTCTTCCACTGAAAAGGTTCGTGTACTTGCATAAGCCAATGAATTGACAGGTTTGGACTTTTCTGCGCGTGCTGTGATTACCACTTCATCAAGAGATTTGGACTCTTCTTTCATGGAGATGTTGAGCACTAACTCTTTGCCACTTTTAATTTCGATATTGGAAACATAAGCTACATATCCTAGATAAGAAACTTGCAAACTATGTCTTCCCAAAGGCAACGCTTCGATGTGGAAGTCGCCATTTTCGTCTGTGACAGTGGATTGGTTTTCATGATTGACGACATAGACAAGTGCCCCGATAAGGGCTTGCTGAGTGACCTCATCTTTTACATTACCTCGAATGTTGTACAATTGATTTGTTTGTGCAAATAGAGACTGACTTAAAATCAGATAGACAGCTAAAAATAAAAATTTAATACGATTCATTTTCCTTTGTTTTGCTATATGAAAACAAAGGTTGGATTTACCCCTATGAGATGGGGGAAGAAATTTTTAAAATAAAATGTATTTTTTCAACTTTGGATTAAAGAACGAATAAAGATTTATAACAAAAAGATATTTTTATTATACATCTTTATTCCTAAACCATTCTTTTACAAACTAATCACAATGCCCAAAGTAGGTAGCACGGTGCCTTCATTATCATTGATGGTTTTTAATTTGTAACGTTGTTCGTCCGCAGGTGCATCAGGATTTGTTATGATAGGACCACCGATTGGTTTGTTGTTTTCGTCCAATGGTCTGTCTAAGATTAATACATCTCTTGCAATGGCCGCTGCTGTTACATTCTGGAGGTCAAGGAATAAATTTAAGTCCCAACCTTTGAAAAACCATTTTTTGTCAAGTCTTATGTCAAGACCATTAACAGGACCTCGTCTTTGACTGTTTATTCTTGTGTAATCTGGGATACCAGCAAAATTTCTGTCCCAATTTGTAGCTAAGTCAGAATTAGCATCAAATGGTGTAAATGGCAAACCTGATTGGTATCGATATCTGATGCCAAGTTCCCAATTTCTTGCAAATCTTTTGCCCATTGTAAGGTTAATAATTTGTCTAGAGTCCCAACTACTAGGGGCATAATTTTCGTCATTATTATTAAATTCAGAACGACCTATCGTCCAAGCTAGGATTCCATAAAAGCCTTTGAAAAGTCTTTGTTGGAACAACATTTCCAAGCCATAAGTCCTTCCCTCCGTCATTGAAGTTACAGGTCCATTTCCTATCACTCCGAAATCTCCTCCGAGATTAGCTAATGAAATCTGCTCTCTTAACAAAAAAGGGTAGTTTTCATATGTCTTGTAATATGCTTCAACAGTAATTTGGCTATTAGATGATAAAGTATATTCTAGTCCAGTAACCAAATGATTGGCAGCAATAAATGAAATGTTGTTTTGTTTATTGACCAAGGTATTATTTTCAGTATATCCTAAACTTGTATATGGTGGCAACTGAAAATATCTACCAACATTAAAGTTGTAAGCCAGTTTTTCTGTCAACTGATATGAAAGTGAAAACCTTGGCGAAAACTGATCCAACGGATTGCTCATATCATCAGAATATGAATTACCATCAAGTCTAAATCCGAAAGATGTGCTAAGTTTTTCATTAAAAAACTTACGACTCAGACTTCCAAAAGCACTATATTTATGAAAAGCCAAATCAGCCATATAATCTATTTCTTCCGGGCCTTGAGCGGTAAATATCTTATTGACTGTACGGTTATTGTATTTTACATATTCATAACCTATACCTGCTAAATACTGCCATTCGCCTAGTTTTTGGGTATTTTCTATCCTGAGTTTATTCTCTATTTCCTGTGATCTGTATTGAAGAATCAGGTTATTTGGATTAGATTCGTCATTATTTAGATATTTTACAGCTTCATTATTTAGCATATTTCTACTCAACACAAAAGTCGTATATCCTTTTTGACCATAATGTTTGTATACTAATCCATTGGTATAATTCCATTGTGTATTTACAGGTAACTGATCTAAAAGACTTTGTTTTGCTTCTGTATCATTTGCTTCTAGATTTAATGTAAAATCATCTATAGCTCCTAAACCGATGAAATATATTTCGTTTTTATCGTCGATTTTATACTTATACTTGGCATTAAAATCCGTATACGTGGGTAGGAAGGGAAGACCGATAGCCTTAAATAAGAACTGCAAATATGATCTTCTCGCAGATACTAAAAAAGTACTTTTTTCATTGATTGGTCCATCTAGGGTTACACCAATGTCTGTAGCTCCTGCAGTCATGGTGACTCCGATTCTATCGTCTCTACCGTCTTTAAACTTAAAGTTGAATACAGAACTTAACGCATTGCCACGATTGACAGGAAAAGCACCACTGAAAAAATCCACTTCTCGGATGAAGTCTACATTTATAATTCCTGCTGGACCACCTGATGAACCTTGCGTAGCAAAGTGATTGATAACTGGAACTTCCACATCGTCTAGATAAAATCTGTTTTCATTGGGTGCACCACCACGGATGATCAGGTCATTTCTAAAAGAAGCGGTAGAAGTGACACCTGGCAACGATTGAATCACCCTAGAGATATCTCTGTTTCCACCTGGATTTCTTTTTATTTCAGATACGCCTATAGTACGTAGGGAAACAGGACTTTCGGCTGTTTTTTTGAAAGAAGCAGCTTGGACTACTACTTCATTGAGTTGATTGACACTTTCAGCTAATTGGAAATTTAGGATAGTTGGTCTAGCCCCTTGCACTTCGATTTCAGAAAGCGATTGTGGTTCGTAACCGATATAACTAACTTGAATGGAATAAATACCTGGTTTCAAGCCTTCTATGATGTAGTTACCATCGATATCTGTAGACGTACCAGTCTCAGTTCCCACAATCAATATGTTTGCACCTATGATAGATTCATTAGAATTTTTATCTTTCACGGTCCCTTTTAACACACCATTTTGTGTCATTCCTAATATTGGGAATAACAAAATCAATACACTTATTAATGTCTTCATAAAGTATTTAATAGATTTAACTGAATGGAGACATTTCTATGACAAAATTGTTTAACTAATTAGAATTACTTTTAAAGAAACATAGTTTTAGTTTCCTATTTAGATACACAATTAAGGAGTTAAGCCATTAAAGTTTTGATTTTTTGTAGGTGCCTTTGCTTTTAGGTGACGTCAAATGTGCTAATGTTGGCTAATCAATAAAGGCAGGACGATTCCTTTTTTTGAGATAGTAATGCCACAAAAAGTAGGACGCCAGGGATCTGAATGGTTTCCAATGTTCGGATAAAGTGGCAATTTCATTTTGGGTGGTGACTTGTTTTAGTTCTTTCACAGTATTGATGATGGCAATGTCTCCAATTGGGAAAATATCTTTTGATTGTAAACAAAACATCATGTAAATATCTGTGGTCCAGTTACCTATGCCTTTTATAGCTGTCAGTTGTTGTCTCACTTCATCCGTAGATTTGTTACCCAAAGACTCTAATTCTATTTCATTTTGGAGTATGCTTTGACTAAGTGCTTTCAGATATTTGGCTTTTTGTTGGCTAATTTGATTAGATTTCATCTCATGATCAGATAGGACTATTATGTTTTCTGGTGTAAAATCTGTGATGTATGCTTTTAGTTTTTGGTAATGTGCGAAGGCAGACGCAAGGCTAACTTGTTGCTCCAAGATGATTCTAGCTAAGGTCTCGAAACCTTGTGGACGTGTCCAATTAGGTGGTGGACCGTACATTTCGTAGATGTCGTGAAACATTTGGTCCATACTAACTAGTTGTTGGATATCAGCAGTGTTTACAATATTTGGATGATTAAGATTATTGATCAAGTCTAGAAAAATTAAAAGATTAAGGATGCAAGATAAATTAATGTCAAACAGATTCAAAATTAGATCATAGAATCTGTACAAAAAATTTAATTATTTAATAAAGGTGTTTGCAGTAATTAATGTTCTTTATTACTTTTTTTAAATTGCGCATTTTCGATACTTGTCAATTTATTGTTAATACTTAAAAAGCATATTTCATTCCTTTGTCATACAAGTGGTATTACGGAATTATATTTCTATCAGTAATTAAAATCAAAATTAAATGGCAAATTTGTGCTAAACGAAAATTGAATCCAAATATTATTTTATTGGGAATTATTAAAAAAATGATTATTTTTGCAAAAGTTTGATGACCTATTTTACCTAACCCAACCAAGATAAACACATGATAGATATCGAAACCTTACCTCTTGAAGTTACTACAAGTACACACCAATCAGAAGATGGATTCAAAAAAGATGTGCTGCACGATTACTGGATATGTCTAATAAGCAGAGAAGCTAGTATTCTCGGTCGTAAAGAAGTGCTCAATGGTAGGGCAAAATTCGGTATTCTAGGTGATGGTAAAGAGGTGCCTCAGGTTGCTATGGCTAGAGCATTCAAACATGGAGATTGGCGATCTGGATATTATCGAGACATGACTTTTATGTTTGCTCGTGGGCTTTCGACGGTAGAAGACTTTTTCTTACAGTTGTATGCAGATGCAGAAAACGATCCTTTTTCTGGAGGTAGGCAAATGAATAGTCATTATGCTACCCCTATGATGGACGCTGAGGGTGAATGGTTGGATCAAACCAAAATGTACAACGTTTCTTCAGATATATCATGTACTGCAGGCCAAATGGCAAGAGCACTAGGTCTAGCAATGGCATCCAAAAAATATCGTAAAATAGACATTCCTTCTGGTAAGAAGTTTTCAGATAATGGCAATGAAGTGAGCTTTGTCACGATAGGGGATAGTTCTACTTCAGAAGGAGTATTTTGGGAGACCATAAATGCATCTGCAATTATGAAGGTACCTTTGCTCGTAGCAGTTTGGGATGATGGTTATGGTATCAGTGTGCCTGTAGAAATGCAGACTGTAAAAGGATCTATTTCTAAAGCGCTAGAAGGGTTTTTGATAGATGAAAAAGGTACAGGCATCATGATCTACACAGCTAAGGGTTGGGATTATGCAGAACTATGTGCCGTCTTCGAAAAAGTGACGTCCAAAGTTAGAGATCAACACATACCTGCTGTCATTCACGTACAAGAACTCACACAACCACAAGGTCACTCTACCTCAGGCTCACACGAACGATACAAATCTCCTGAACGACTGCAATGGGAAAAGGATAATGATTGTATCAAAAGAATGGCAGAGTGGATTATCGAAAATGATATAGCCACTGAAGAAGAGATAGAAGCTTTAAAGGTAAAAGCAGTAGAATATGCAAAACAAGCCAAAGATAATGCTTGGAAAATGTATAGCGATGGTGTGAAAAAGTATAAAGACCAGCTCAAAAAAATATACGCTGATCTTCCTGGATCCACCAAAACGGAAGGTATTCTTCATCTTGAAAAAGACTTGAATACGGCTGTAAATCCTGTATTCTCAGAAGTCTTAGCCAATAGTCGTAAGCTTCATATGCAACTGATGAGATTCGGCAAGGTAGAAAATGTAGCACTTGATAACTTCATAACTTCTGCTAAGGAATTGGGGAATCAAAGATATCACACGCATTTGCATAGTAATACAAAGTATGCTGCTGTAAATGTAGGTGTTGTACCACCAAAATATGGTCTAAATCCTGAAGTGTTAAATGGCTATCAAGTATTAAACAATTATTTTGATCAGGTATTAGAAAAGAGACCTGAAATTCTTGCCTTTGGTGAAGATGTAGGTCAGATCGGCGATGTCAATCAAGGATTCGCTGGACTTCAATTAAAACATGGCACAGAACGAGTTTTTGACACAGGTATTAGAGAATGGACGATTATGGGACAAGCCCTTGGTGGATCAATGCGTGGACTAAGAACGATTGCAGAGATACAATACCTAGATTATATGGCTTATGCATTTTCATTGCTCACTGATGATCTAGCCACTTTGAGATATAGATCTAATGGTATACAGCGTGCTCCGGCCATTATTCGTACGAGAGGTCATCGGTTAGAAGGTATTTGGCATGCAGGGTCGCCTATGGGAATGATTTTGACATCTATGCAAGGTATTTATTTGTGTGTACCACGTAATATGGTTCAAGCTGTAGGATTCTACAACACCATGTTGCAGTCTGATGATCCAGCTATCATAGTAGAGTGTCTGAATGGCTATAGGTTGAAGGAAAGACTTCCTGAAAATCTTTTGGAGTTTACTGTTCCACTTGGTACACCTGAGATATTGCAAGAAGGTACTGATATTACATTGGTAACTTATGGATCGTGTGTGCGTGAAGCACAAAAGGGACTTGAGCTATTAAAAGGTTTTAATGTATCTGTGGAGCTTATTGATGCTCAGACACTTATGCCTTTTGACTTAGAAGGCGTTATTGTCAATTCACTCAAAAAGACCAATAGAATCATCTTTATGGATGAAGATATACCTGGTGGCGCTACCGCTTACATGATGCGTGAAGTATTAGAAAAATGGAATGGTTATCAATATTTGGATGCCAAACCTGTGACACTTACCGCAGCGGCACATAGGACACCTTTTGGATCAGATGGTGACTATTTTAGCAAACCAAATCCTGAAGATGTATTTGATACCGTGATGGCTATGGCTAAAGAGTCTTTTCCATATAGATTTTAAACATAGCTTAATCCACTCGAAATGATATTTGATGTCCTTAGTTATTAATACTAAATGGCTGTAATATATTTTTACATCGGACTTTATCTAAACTTGTAATTATAAAGACAATATGTCTATCACAAAAGAATCAGAGTTGATTGGAATGCAAAAAGTCAGCGAAGCTGTTGCATTTACATTAAAAGAAATGAGAAAATACGCCAAACCAGGTATGTCTACCAAACAGCTTGACAATTATGGCGGCAGCATATTAGCTGATTTGGGCGCAAAATCGGCTCCTTATGTTACGTATGGTTTTCCAGGATGGACATGTATCAGCGTAAACAATGAATTTTGCCACGGTATTCCTTCAGAAAAGCATATTTTATCAGAAGGAGATTTAGTTAATATCGATGTATCTGCTGAGTTAAATGGTTTTTTTTCTGATAATGGTGGATCTTTTGTTTTAGGAGTAGATATATATCAACATCAAAAGCTTATAGATGCTTCCAAAGAGATTTTATATAAGGCTATCAATCAAATTAGATCGGGTGTCAGAATCTCGGATATCGGTCATACTATAGAAACCGGAGCAAAAAAACGTGGTTACAAAGTCATCAGAAATCTTGCAGGTCATGGGGTAGGGCGAAGTCTTCATGAAGAACCTAGTGAAATAACAAACTACAAAGATCGATTGAATTTTAAGAAGTTCAAAAAGAATTCAGTTGTAGCTATTGAAACATTTATTTCTACATCATCTTCTTATGCGCAAACACTTAAAGACGGATGGACTATGGTCGGTAATCAAGGTGGATTTATGGCTCAGCATGAACACACCATTATAGTTACTGACAATGAACCAATTATTTTAACTGAAATGAATGGTATTTTTGACTAATTGAAGATGTAATCATTTCAGGTGTAAAATGTATGAACTACAGTGAAAGATGTTTTGTCATGGTAAGGCAATTTATTTTTTGCACCTATATTACATAAGAATTGCCCTTCGATTTGACATTTTCTGTTACCTTTGGGTATGATTCATAAGTTATTTTTATTTGCCTTTCTTCTTCATTTAAGTACCCCAATATTTGCTTTTGAGCAAGACACAACCGTATTAGGTTCTTTTTCTGAAGTGACTTTGATTGCCCCACGCATTAACAAACAACTCTTGTGGACTGGTAGTCGCGACACTATGCAATTGTCAGATGTTTACCAAAATAATCTAAGGACTGCCTTGGATAGTAGGACAGGTATTCAGTCTTTTAATGGTGAAAACTTCGCACAAGATCTTCGTATTTCTATTCGCGGTTTTGGGAGTAGGTCGGCATTTGGTGTTAGAGGCATTAGGATTTATTTAGATGATGTACCACTTACGGCTCCTGATGGTACTAGCCAAATGGATGAAGTGAGTATCTTTGATATCTCTTCTTTAGAGACAGTTAGGTCTGGCCTTGCTGCTAGACTAGGAAATGCAGGTGGAGGCGCAATATCTTTTGGCACTTCCGATTTTAGCAATCAACAATCTCCAGTGCAAATCAGGACAAGGGCCAATAGTTTAGGCGCATATGATCTTGGTGTTAAGTTGAATACTCACAAAGGTAAAGTTGCTAATATACTTTCGGTCAATCACCATAGATTTGACAGTAAACGATCCTATAGCCAAGCTAGAACCACATCTATTTATAACAAGACAAAGTTTGTCATCTCTGATAAATTGGAGATGACTTTAATAGGTGGGTTTTATTATTCTCCTGAAGGGAAAGATCCTGGTGCATTGACAAAAGTTCAATTTGATGAAAATAGGTGGCAAGTAAACAGTCGTAACCTTATGTTCTTAGCAGGAGAGACGGTCAAAGGACACCATGTAGCAATCAAAACAAACTTAGATTTGAATAAAAAAACTCGTTTTAAATCTTTGTTATTTTATAGAAAACGCGATTTCGAAGGCAAACTACCAAATGAAAATGGCGGTATAGTACATTTAGACAGGGGTTTTGTGGGTATGACAAACTCTGTAGATTGGTCAGGATCAAAAAATGTGGATTTTCTTTTAGGCCATACTATAGAGTTTCAGGAAGATCAGCGTACACTTTTTCGAAATAAAAATGGTATCCAAGCAGAGATGCAAGCAGACCAACTTGAAAGTGTCTCTAATAATGCTGTCTTCCAGCAATTTCAATGGTCAAAGGGTAATTTTAATTTACACCAATTGCTCAGATATGATCATAATACATATAAGTTGAAAGATTTATTTGGCTTTGATGGTTTTCAGAATGGTGGTCGAAATTTTAGTTCCTTTAATGGCGGATTGGGATTTGGGTATCAATTTAAAAATCTAATGGCTGTTTTTACAAATATCTCTACTTCTTTTGAAATGCCCACTTTAAATGAATTGTCCAATAATCCATTTGGTTTGTCAGATTTTAATGCACAACTTAGCCCTGAAAAATCATTACATTGGGAAATTGGCGTAAGATCAAATGAAAAGTCTTCGATCAAGTGGGCATTGTCCTACTTTAATATCAATTTAAAGAATCAGATTCAAGGCTATGAGATTTCCAGTTTTCCTGGGAAAGTATTTTATAGAAACGCAGCACAAAGTAAAAGAAATGGAGTGGAAGTAGAACTGTCTACCAAGCTGTTTTCTAAAATAGATGTAGGTTTTAATTATACTTATGCGCATTTTAAATTTGCGGACTACATTGTAAATAACCAAGATTATTCAGGAAATTTCCAACCAATTGTCCCAAATCACAAATGCAATCTTAGATTGAACAATACGATAGGTAACATCATTGATGCAAATTTTAATATCAGCTTCAATTCGTCGATGTGGCTAGATGACGCCAATCTTACAAAAACAAAAGCTTATGTTGATATGAATTTTGTATTGGCAACGACCTCATCACTTCTGAAAAAAGTTCTAGTCGGAGTCCAAGTTAATAATCTATTCAACACGCTTCAATATTCTAATTTCCGGGCAAATGCAGTAGCAAGTAGATATTTTGAAGCTGCGTCGCCTATGCATTTTGGTTTATTTGCTCAGTATAAATTGTAAATATGAGCCATTCAGAAAACAGCAATTTATTTAAAGTCAAATGTTTTTACCTTGACTTCAAAATAAAAAAAAGAAATTACTTACAAAATACTTGCTAATTCTACTTTGCCACCAGAACCTACTCTTCCTTGTTCGTTTTTAGATATTGCTCCACAAGCCACATCTAAGTCATGCTCAAAAAACAGAAAATGTTTGCCATCTTCCGCTTTTTCATGTAGTGTTTGTTTTTCTTTTAGAGTCTCTAAAGGCTTCATGTCATACGCCATGATATAGGGTAGGGCTATATGGTGATGTGAAGGGATCAAGTCAGCACAGTAAATTAGCGTATTCCCAGAAGGTAATCCTAAATAAGGAATCATCATGGCTTCGGTATGTCCATTGACAAAACTAATTCGGATATTGTCAGAAAACTGGATACCTTCTTGGACGTCTATAAATTTAAGAATACCAATATCTTTCAATGGTACAAAATTGTCTTTTAGGAAAGATGCAGCTTCTCTAGGGTTGGTATTATATGCCCAATCGTAATGAACTTCATTAGACCAGTACGTTGCATTAGGGAAAACAGGGACAATTTTGCCTGAAGGGTCATATTCTAATGCACCACCTATGTGGTCAAAATGGAAGTGCGTCAAAAATACATCCGTAATATCATCTTTTGAAAGCCCTATCTTTGCTAACTCACTTCCAAAATTATTCTCGTCGTGTGGGTAAAAGTGCTTTCTAAATCGTTCATCTTGTTTATTTCCAATACCCGTATCAATAAGGATTTTTCTATCCCCGTCTTCTACTAATAAACATCTCATTTGCCAAGTGCATAAGTTGTATTCGTCAGCAGGATGAAGTTTTTCCCACATTCTTTTAGGAACAACACCAAACATAGCACCACCATCTAATTTAAATTTACCAGTTTCTATAATGTGGAGTTTCATGTGTCTATATATTATTTGTTCTTTAATTGCCACATGGAATGCGCATGAAAACAATCATCAAGGTTTATGTTAAACAAAGATGCTTCATGCTCATTTCATGATTCTTGGATTTTTTATGATGAATGGTTCTGTATTAGAAACCGATTTTCTTTTTATCTATGTTTTTTACCTCATTGGCAAGGTGAATCATCTGAATGGCGGTTTGCGC
>JBGSOH010000134.1:0-6769 GCA_041739205.1 Saprospiraceae bacterium | reverse complement strand
AAATGGTTCCACCTATGGCTGTAGAGTTGAAAGAAATTAGCATTACAGAAGAGTTGCCACTTTCTACGCCTGAAGTAGAGACGGACACAAACAGAGATATAGCTTTGCCAACACCTGTTATCGAACAAGACACCACAGAATTAGTCATTGTAAATGCAGAAGAAAGTTTAAAACAAGCAGAGCCACAACCAGAAATCGAGGAAGAACTAGCGGAGATACCTGCGACAACTTACGATGCACCAGAATCTACATATGATGAAGAAGCCGCAGAATTTTTGTATAAAGCTGGAGAATCTTATTTCGCAACCAATGACTTCGAAAATGCCATGCCATGTTTCAATAAATTAAAGGCAGACCCTAAATACCCACGTGCTAAATATATGTTTGCACTGTCCCTTTGTTCTATGGGCAACTGTACGGAAGCTAGAAAAGAATATAAAGAATTTGCAAAAACATACAATGGTGAAGACAAACGAACTTTAGAAATCATTTTTGCTTCCCATGCAGAGAGATGTAGACTTTCTGGCAGACTTATACCACCTAGTGAAATGACATCACAAAATAATAAAGGAAATCGGACAACTGACAAAGAAGTAAAAACAGGTTTGACATACAAAATCCAATTTATCGCCATGAAAAAAGCCAATGCTGACTTCCCTAGATTGGTAAATATAGGTGATATATCCACAGAGTTTTTCCCGAATAAATCCGTATATAGATACACGCTTGGCGGATATGACGATATAACTGTAGCATCCAAAGACGTCTACAAAGTAAGAAAAATGGGATTCAGAGATGCCTTCTTGGCAGTGTATGAAAATGGTGTGAGGGTAAATACATTGTACCACGCAAAATAATTTAACTAATTTAAAAATTTGTTTAGCCACCTTTTAAGATTGATGCTAAACAAAATATTTTTAAAACCATTTCTACTTTGTTAGATTAGAATCTCTACTTATTTCTAAGCCTGAGAAGGCTTTAATTTGAATAACCGTAGGTGTAACCTACGGTAAAAATGACTAAACAAACAAGCCTGAAAGGCTTGAATTAATTAGATTGTGTAGCTTTTATTTAATTTAATAAAGTACAAATAATAAATAACCAAAAAGGAATGTCAGATGATTTTTGACATTCCTTTTTTTGTTAATCTAAAATACAAGTATTAAAACTAAGATTAAATCAGGCAAAAACATATATTTGTAGCTATAATCATTAAAGTCATACATCATGCGAATATTATCCATTATTATAGCCATGTTTTTTTGTATTGCGACCATTCACTCCCAATCTACTTGGGAAGTGGTAGCCAATGATATAGATCCTAAAAATTATTATGGTGTCACCTTAGCTAATGGTGTGGTTGGTATTGTTTCTTCAGCAGAACCACTCAAAGTGCAAGACGTAGTACTTAATGGTGCCTATGATTACTATCAGCGTGGACGTGTCAGCAATATCCTGAAGACATTCAATCATGTGAATATGAATCTCGATATCGATGGCAGTCGCATAAGTCGTAAAGATATCCAAAACTATGTGCAGACCTTAAATATGAAAGAAGCCGCACTGACTACTACATTTGATGTCGGTCAAAAAGCAAAAGTCACTTCTACTATGATGTCACTCAGACATTTGCCATATTCAGCACTCACTATCATAGAAATCAAAGCATTAAAAGATATCACAATTACGCCTATGAGTGTCATAGAAGCTCCAAATCACTTGGCCGATGTCAGAAATTTTTATGCAGAGATAGACCGCCCACATGTCAAAATCCCACTACTCACTTCCGTAGGCAATAGTCCATCGGGTCGTCTCAAAGTAGCTGCAAGCAATAGTTTTATATTCGAAGAAAAACATGGTTCTGAACCTACTTTGATACATGAAGATTGGGATTACAATATGCATCTTGCAAAATTTCATAAAAAGTTAAAAGCAGGAGAAACCTATACTTTTAGCATCGTATCATCTACCGTATCAAGTGCTCAGTACGAAGACCCACATAATGAAGCAGAAAGATTGACCATTTTTGCGATGTTGGAAGGTAAAAATAGATTGCTTAAAAAACACAAAGAAGCATGGACGGACATCTGGAAAAGTGATGTAGAAGTCACAGGTAATAATGGCATCACTAGAGATATCAGATTCGCACTGTATCACTTATATTCTTTTGCGAGAGCGGAGACTTCTTTTAGCCTGAGTCCGATGGGTTTATCAGGTTTAGGATACAATGGACACGTTTTTTGGGATACAGAATTATGGATGTACCCACCACTACTAACGCTACAACCTGACATGGCAAAATCATTGTTAGAATACAGATTTGAAAGGCTTGAAGCTGCAAAACAAAATGCATTTTCACACGGATATAAAGGCGCTATGTTTCCATGGGAGTCATCAGCCAATGGTTCGGAAGATACACCTGTGTGGGCGCTGACAGGTCCGTTCCAACATCACATCACAGGATGTATAGGTTGGGCATTTTGGAAATATTATGAAGTCACAGGCGATAAGCAATGGCTCAAAGATCGTGGTTGGCCAGTGCTCAAAGAAGTAGCTGCTTTCTGGACGAGTCGTGTAGAAAGAAATGGCCCTGGCAAATATGACATCAATAACGTCATCGGTGCCAACGAATGGCAGGAAAACATTGATAATAATGCTTTTACAAATGGCATGGCCAAAACAGTGCTCAGATATGCCACCCAAGCTGCTATCGAACTAGGTATGACACCTGATCCAGACTGGAACCACGTCGCTGACAATATTCCGATATTGACTTTTGCGGATGGCACTACTAGAGAAAATGCAACCTATGATGGCGTAACGATCAAACAAGCGGATGCGAACCTTCTAGCTTATCCTTTAGACATTATCACAGACGAAAAAACCATTCGCAAAGATCTAGAATATTATACCCCAAGATATGCCAAAGATGGACCTGCAATGGGATTTGCCATCCTTGGTGTGCTTTATAATAGACTAGGCGAAAATGAAAAAGCAGCTGAAATCTTCTCCAATAGTTACAAACTGAATGAAGTGCCACCTTTCGGAGTACTAGCAGAGTGTGCAGGAGGTACCAATCCATATTTTGCAACAGGTGCAGGTGGTATGTTGCAAGCAGTATTGGCAGGATTCGGTGGATTACAGATAGGACAATATGGCATCACACAACGAAAAACGAGCCTACCAAAAGGTTGGGGAGAGATGATTATCAAAGGTGTAGGAAAGGACAAAAAGACCTTTAGTGTGAAGTAGGGTGAGACCTTTTTTAATTTGTAAATTATACTTTATTATCCATTAAGATCAATTTATTGCCATGGTTAGAAAAGTATATTTGTTGTTAAATTATTAATGAATACTTTTTAATCCTTCTTGGATTTCCTTTTGATAAACCCTAATGTAATCCACTTCCATAAAATTTGGGAAAACAGGTTTTTTCTCTTTGTGCTTTTTGCAAATAGATTGGTTTGCAATGACTTGTACAGGTTCCCCATAATAGGGGAATGATGGTTCCATGAGATACTCACCTTTTTTGATCTGACAACTATTTATTGGCCTTCCTTTCAGATCATAATATTTAGGCACATATCGGATCATGACATCATCAATGTAGAATTTGATCATATGTGGTTCGTATTCAACACTAAATGTATGAAAGTCAGCTGAAAAATCAATACCAAAATCAACGATTCCTGATTGACTACTATAACAAGGTGCACCACTTTTACCTTTCTTTTTGTCTGGACAGTCCGATGAAATCCAATTATGAATAGAAAACTCTGGTTTGTTAGGTCCACGACAAATAAATTCAAAAATATCTATTTCTGAATTCCATCCAAAAATCCAGAATGCGGGCCACTGTTGTTTGCCTTTTGGTAGTTTACATCTTATCTCATATTTCCCATAGGTATTAAAAACTTGTTTGGAATATACCAATCCAGAAGTATAATCATAAGAACTGCCAAACCATTCACCCTTTTCTTTATCTGACTTCAACATCAATTTTCCATCTTTTACTTCACAGTTTTCATCTCTGTATATGTTTGCAGATGTGTGTGTTCTGCAAAAGCTGCAAGAATCAAGCTTTGTTTGTGGACCAACAGGATAATAGGTGTACCATTTATCAGTATCTAATTTGTTTCCTTCAAACTCATCATGAAATACCAATTGATATTTTTGTGACACACAAGAAATGTCTTGATCTAGGGTGACTTTCACTTTTTTAGCTTGAGCTTTTACGCCCATTGCAAACAAGATAAAAACACCTATAAAAATTAATCTTGGCATAACAAGTTTTTTATGTATTGATCAATGGACTTACATTACAATTCATCCAACAATTGCTGAAATAATTCAAAATAATGACCTACATCTTTACCATCCATTAATCCATGATGCACATGTACTGAACAAGGCATGGTCATGACGCTGTTTTCATTGGTCACTTTGCCAAAAGATATTTTGGGTTCGCCTGCACTTTTCCCTAATAACCGAGCATGGCTTAAAGATGTAAACTTCAACCATGGCAGTGCTGAAAAGTGTACAACATCAGATCCATTATACGCAGGAAATAAATCATCCGTAGATCGAATTCTATCAATCTCCATCAGTGCATTTTTTTCGAATACACGATAATCACTATCAAATGGCATGTAACTAAATCCAAAGGTACCGTCTTCCCTATTGACAGTGGCAGATGCATGTACTTCCTTATATATCAAAACATTATCATGATCTATCCGATATAAAAAAGGTTGAATACCATTGACAGCTTTAAGTGATTTGTGTAGGTAATATAGAAAAAAAGAAGTCTGTATATCTTTGGCATTGGCATAAGCTTTTGTCACATCTACATCTACGGTTACCCCAAAATATGGCTCATCAAAACCTTTAAAAAAATGGTAGATTTGTTTCCTATTCCAATGATCAATATCCAAAATCTCGTACATATCACAAATATTGTAAAATTTCGATAATATGTTCTACTTGCCTGAACTTCGGATCATCTATAATGACATCTACTTTTTCGTGTTCCCAAGTCGTATGAAAAGGGATATGAATACCATAACCACCGATATCTAAAATGGGCAATACATCAGATTTTAACGAATTCCCTATCATAAGAAACTCATCTGCATTCACATCTAGATGTCGCAATATTTTCTGGTAATCTTCAGGACGTTTTTCAGAAACAATCTCTATATGGTGAAAATATTTTGTCAGCCCTGACTTGGTAAGTTTTTGCTCTTGGTCGAGCAAATCACCTTTGGTCACCACAACAAGTCGATACTTATTCGTCAGTGATTTTAATACATCTTCCACACCCTCGAGTACTTCTACAGGCTGATCAAGTTGCGTCTTACCTATTTCCAGTATTTTTGAAATAATATCAACGGGCATCTTATTTCCCGTGATTTTCAAAGCTGCCTCCACCATGGACAACATAAAGGCTTTGATACCGTATCCATAGACAGGAAGATTGGCTATTTCGATGGCAAATAGTTCGCGATTGATCGTATGTCTTGGCAAATATCCTTCGAGCAGATCACAAAATTTTTCTTCCGCATCTCTGAAATATGGCTCATTTACCCAAAGCGTATCGTCTGCATCAAAACCAATCACCTTTATATGCTGCAAGGTCATAACTTTAATTTTATAATGCAAATGTAATCTTTTCAGTTAAATAAAATAGGAAATGATCGTCCAACAAATCAAGTTTGTTTAGGTGTGTATAACATATTGTATGTTTATAAAATCTTCATAGGGGAATAAGTCAATAAAAAACAATAGAACTTAAGCCTGAAGGGCTTTAACATAAATAACTATGGGTTTTACCCGTAGTTATTCGACTTAAGTGTAACAAGCCTGAAGGGCTTGAATCAATAATAGCTGAAATTTGATTTCGTAATTAGTTATACCCGTATGTAACTAAAGTCACGCTAACAAAAAGGCAAAACACTTACCTTTGTCTCACAAAATATACAAATGCAAGATAAAAAATTTTGGAATGATTGGACCATGGTAATCATGGCGTCGCTTACCCTAGGATTAGCACCTTTTGTTCCCGAACCACATATATGGGGCAAAATCAGATGGATCGCAGGTGGTGCAGAAGGTATGTCGTTGATGGATTGGGGTGATTTTTTTATGCATGGCATTCCATGGATGTTGCTAATCAGATTGGTAGTAATTAAAACTTTAGCTTTTTTCAAACCTGAAGCATGATTTAATGTGGTAGTATGGCTCAAAGACATGCTACCACTGCAAAGGAAAGTACCTTTAGGTACGAAATATCGGTAGAAGAAAATAAAAAAAACAAGTCAAGTCCCGTAGGCCCGAAATATTTGATCAACCAAGTGCAGAACACGATTGTCGAAGTTTGCAACTTCAATACAATATTTTTAACATTTATAATGTGTTTTGTATTGACCACAAGTCATAATATATAATTTGCAACGCCATCGATACGATGACTATTCTTGAGATAAAAATCTTTACATCTTTAACTAAAAAATTCGATTGTCGAAGTTTGCAACTTCGATACGCTACTTTTAGCATTTGAAATGCGTTTTAAATTCAACCCAAATAGCCATATTTTTACCAAAGGCAAGCTATTTATTTTTATTACAATCGTCTACATTAATATAAATTTGTAAGTGTCTTTTTATTAGTTGTAAAGTTATTTTAGGACAATTTATGGAACTTGTGTAGCAATGTTAGGACGAAAATCTGTCAAAACTCCCTATTTCCTCCCTAGATACTCCGTACTTAC
>JBGSOH010000128.1:0-8988 GCA_041739205.1 Saprospiraceae bacterium | reverse complement strand
AGGTATTACATCTCTGATATTGGTCATACCTGTCACAAACAGCACTAGACGCTCGAAGCCAAGTCCAAAACCCGCATGTGGCACCGTACCATATCTCCTCGTATCTAGAAACCATGACATTTCTTCTACAGGTATGTGCATCTCATTCATACGTCTCACCAAAAGATCATATCTTTCTTCTCTCTGAGAGCCACCTATGATCTCGCCGATGCCTGGGAACAAAATATCCATAGCTGAAACTGTAGGTCCTGGAACACCTTCTTTTGGATCGTCTTGTCTCATGTAAAATGCTTTAATATCTGCTGGATAATTGGTCAAGATAACAGGCTTTTTGAAATGTTTTTCTACCAAATATCTTTCATGTTCTGATTGCAAATCAGCGCCCCATTTTTCGATAGGGTATTGGAATTTCCCTTTTTTATTAGGGGTAGAGTTCTTAAGAATTTCTATTGCTTCTGTATATGTCAATCGCTCAAACGGGTGCTCAAGACAGAATTTTAATTTTTCTATCAATGACATTTCTGATCGCTCAGCTTGTGGCTTGGTTTTTTCGTCATCTATAAGTCTTTGCTCAAGAAATACCAAATCTTCTGTACAGTTGTCAAGGGCATATTGTATCAGGAACTTCAACATATCTTCTGCTAAGTCCATATTGTCATGTAGATCATTAAAAGCTACTTCAGGTTCCATCATCCAGAACTCTGCAAGGTGCCTTGTTGTATTTGATTTTTCAGCACGGAATGTAGGACCAAAAGTATAAACTCGCCCTAAAGCTAATGCCGCTAATTCTGCTTCCAATTGTCCAGATACAGTCAGATTGGTCGCTTTGCCAAAAAAATCTTCTTTATAGTTGATACTTCCATCTTCTTTTCGTGGTGGATTGTTCATGTCCAAAGTAGTCACTTGAAACATTTCTCCTGCTCCCTCGGCGTCACTTCCTGTAACTATAGGACTGTGTATATTGACAAAATTACGATCATTAAAAAACTTGTGAATCCCGTAAAATAGCGCTTGTTTAACTCTAGAAATAGCACCAAATGCATTGGTCCGGAATCTTAAGTGGGCAATCTCTCTAAGATATTCTAAACTAGGTCTGTTTTTTAGTTGGATTGGATAAGTCTCAGGATCACAATCCCCCAAAATGTCTATTTTTTCTGCAACAAGTTCTACTGTCTGACCTTTGCCTTGAGACTCTATAAGTTGGCCAGTTATACTTATGCCTGCGCCTGTGGTGATACGTTTGATGGTGTCTGCATCAGTTTTGTCCAATTCTACAACTACCTGAAGATTTGCAAGACAAGAACCATCATTTATTGCAATAAATTGGTTGTTTCTGAATGTACGGACCCATCCCATTACGGTATATTGTTGGTCGGTAGTAGCTTGAAAAATATCCTTAACTCTCATTCTTTTTGCCATCTTACTATTGATTTATACAGATTTAGGCTGCAAAAGTAAAGCAATTTATAGAGTAAAGCACAATTAGATTGTGAAAATTATGTATTTTGATTTAGCTATCAACTTTGAACCACTAAGGAATTATTTCCTGTAAGGAAATCTCCTAGCCACATCATTGGTCAACCAAGCTAATAAGTCTGTGTTTTTATCGTGTACTTCAAGGTCTCTTTTCTTTGAATATGCCCAAATAGCTTCATAGGCTTTTGTATCGATAAGTTCGGTACTCAAAAATACTTGCACAACGTTTAGATTGATAGCTTGATTTAAGATCGGATCTTTTATAAATATTCTTGCTGTACTCAAAATTTCCTTTGGTAGATCTTCTTTGGTTGAGTGAAGCATAATTGAAGTTGTGATTTTTGTTCTTAGCACAGCATCTACTCCAAGGGCGTTTGCTATTTCGACTTCAGAAACATCTCTTAAGTTATAGATGTCAATATTGTTTTTCTTTAGTTTGTCATTAGTTGTACTGATAGATTCTATACTTATTTTTACATCATTTTTTCCATTTCCTGTTTCTCTTACTATTCTCTGATAAAGAGCTATTTGAACAAAGTCGTTTTCCTTTTGAAATAATTTTGTTTTTTCTTCATCAGTAATCTTTTCATCAAATTCTTTTCCTTCAAATATAATGGGTAAAATAGCTATCTTTTTGTGCTTGCTAGCTAATCTGTCATAGGAAGATGTTTGGTATTTACTTGGTGATGCGCATGCAAGTATGCCCAATGCTAAAATAAGTAATGTAAACTGTTTCATTTTTCTTGATTTTTGATGAATAATATTTTTTCAAGACGAACCAAAAGTAATATTGGTTAAACAATATTTTCTTTTTAATACATTTTTAACAAAAATGTTAAAGCCCTAAACATCAAAAGACATTTAGGGCTTTAAATTATTTCTGGTACTTACTTAATCCAATCGTTCTATGATACCTGCTATTCCTTGTCCGCCACCTACACATGCGGTAACCATACCATATTTTTGGTTGCGACGTCTTAGTTCGTTGATGATTTGAATGCTTAGTTTTGCTCCTGTACAACCCAGCGGATGTCCTAAAGCAATCGCTCCACCATTTACATTTACGATGTCAGGATTTAGTCCCGCTTCTTGTATGACAGCCAACGCTTGAACGGCAAACGCTTCATTTAGTTCTATGAGACTGATATCTTCTAGGGTGAGTCCTGCTTGTTTTAGTGCTTTAGGAATGGCTACCACTGGGCCAATACCCATATAAAGTGGATCTACACCACCTACAGAACAAGACGCAAGTCTAGCTACAGGTGAAAGTCCTAAACGATTGACCATTTCTTCGCTCATCACTAGGACAAAAGCGGCTCCGTCAGATGTTTGTGATGAATTGCCTGCTGTAGATGTACCACCTAGTTTGAATGCAGGTTTTAGCTTGGACAATCCTTCTAGTGTGGTGTCTGCTCTCACACCTTCATCTGTATCAACAACGTATGTTTTTTCTACTCTTTTGTCATTTTCTACCAATACATCAGTAATCGTAATGGGAACTATTTCATCCTTAAATTTTCCTGCAGAGATAGCTGCTGCTGCCTTAGCATGTGATTTTACTGAAAATTCGTCTGCTTGCAACCTTGAGATTTTATATCTTTCAGCTACCGCTTCTGCTGTGTGTCCCATACTAACATGGTAATTGATATTGTCCATGCTCGCTTTATAACTTGGGGCAAGTTTGTATCCTGTCATCGGCAATAGCGACATAGATTCAGCACCACCAGCTACGTAACAATGTCCCATACCTGCATTAATTTTTGCTGATGCAATAGCTATGGCTTCAAGTCCTGATGCACAATACCTATTGATAGTCATTCCAGGTACTTCTTTTCCAAGTGCACGTGCAGCGATAAGTCTACCAACTTGTAGTCCTTGTTCGACCTCAGGATTGGCACAACCTACGATGACATCGTCTATTTCTTTTGGGTCTAGTTGTGGTACTTCAGAAACTAGATAGCTTAAGATGTCTACAGCTAGATCATCAGAACGATAATTTCTGAAACCACCTTTTTTTGCTTTGCCTACTGCGGATCTAAATCCTTTTATGATATATGCGTTCATATTAATGTCTGATTTTTGTTTAGTGAATTTGGCAGAATTAATTAATTTCTCAATGGTTTATTATTCATCAATAAATACTGAATCCTATCCAATGTTTTCTGATTTCCTAGGAGTTGCAAGAAAGCTTCTCTTTCGATATCCAAGAGATACTGTTCAGATACTTTTTGCTGACTAGTTAGGTCACCACCACAAAGCACATATGCTACTTTTTTGGCGATTTCCATATCATATTCGCTCATATATTTACCAAGATAGAATTCATTGAGTGCTGTGTAAAGTGTACCTAATCCGCCACGACCTAAGACGGTGACTTGTTTTGGACTCGGTGCTGTATAATTTCTTGCCAACTCTAGTACCTTTGATTTTGCGGTGCTAAGTACTTTTGCAAGATTTACTTCTACGCTGTCTCTATCGTGCTGTAAGTATCCATGTTTGAATCCTTCATATGCTGAAGTGGATACCGTAGCCGTAGCAATCACTTTTAATTTTTCTACCAAAGTAGGAATTTGCACATCTCCTTCAAAGAAAGCGTCCGATGCTCTAACGGCAAACTCTTTGGTGCCACCGCCACCAGGGATAAGACCGACACCTACTTCTACCAATCCTATGTATGACTCTGCATGACACACGGCTGCATCAGTATGCATTAGGATTTCACATCCGCCACCGAATACATAACCTTGTGTAGCTGTCACAACTGGGATATTGGCATATCTCATGGCCATATTTATTTGTTGGAATGCATGGACCATTTCGTCAAGTTTTGCAAAATCTTTTTGCATGGCAACCATTCCGACATTCATAAGATTGGCACCTACGGTAAAGTTTTTGGCATTATTTCCGATGACAATACCCGTCCAATCACCGTTTTGGGCAATGTTTAATGCTTCGAGCGCACCTTGACCGATACCTTCTCCAATGGCATTTGACTTAGAAGTAAATTCAAAACAAAGTACGCCATCACCTATATCATGTATAGCACACTCAGAGTTTTTATATACAGGTGTATTGTTTCTATAATTATCAAGATGAATATTAAGTTCTGTGCCGGGTATAACTTTATAAGCAGCGTCATCGAGATCGTAGTATTTGCGTTTTCCGTCTTCTGATTTATAAAAAGAAGTCACGCCATTTGCCACCATATTTTCTACCCAGGCAGGCACGGACTCACCAAGAGATTTGGCAAGGGCGATTCCTTCTGCCAATCCGATCATATCCCAATATTCGAATGGTCCGTAGGTCCACGCATAGCCAGCTTTCATAGCGTTGTCCAAAGAATAGATATTGTCACTTATTTCTGGAATTCTATTGGCTGCATAAACCATGATTCCAGATAGGAGATCTCTTACGAAATTGCCAGATTTTTCGTCTGATGCAAATATTTCTTTTAGTCTCTTGTCCATGATTTCCACTTTTTTGGCGATGCCTACAGCGTGGAGCATGGGTTTTTGACTTGGTTTATATTCTAAGGTATTTAGGTCAAGCGCAAGGATGATTCTACCACCTTTATCATCACGTTGATCTGTCTTTTTGTAAAAACCTTGTCCGGACTTATCACCTAAGAAGTTATTGTCTAGTAAAAACTGTGTAGCTTTGGGTACTGCTCTATCTTTAAGGACCTTGACATATTCATCTTCAGGACAATTGTCTATGACACCTTTAGTCACTTTTACGGAAGTATCTAAGCCCACAAGATCGAGCAATCTATAACTTCCTGTATTAGGCCAAGCAATGGTTTCGCCAGTGAGTTTGTCCACTTCTTCTATGGTAAGTTGGTATTTTTCAGTGAGTTCGCTTACTTTATTTCCACTATAAAATCCGATCCTATTGGCAATAAAAGCTGGCGTATCTTTGCACAAAACAGCTCTTTTTCCTAGAAATACTTCGCCATAATGCATCCAAAAATCTATCACATCAGGGTCTGTACCTGCATGCGGGATGACTTCAAATAGCGCCATGTATCTAGCAGGATTGAAGAAGTGCGTACCACAGAAGTTCTTCCTGAAATCATCACTTCTACCTTCCGCTAGTTGTGAAATTGGAATACCAGAAGTATTGGAAGTGACGAGTGCATGAGGTTTGCGCAGGGCATCCACTTTTTCGAATATTTGTTTTTTGATATCTAGTCTTTCTACAACCACTTCGATGACCCAATCGCACTCGCTGATTTTTGTCATATCATCTTCGAAGTTTCCCGTCGAGATTCGAGCGGCAAAATCTATATCATAAAGTGGTGCAGGTTTGGATTTTATAGCTGTGGCTAATGAAGTATCGGCTATTCGATTTCTAGCAGCTTTGATGGTTTTTTGTTTTTCGTCTAGGTCGAAGGGTACGATATCAAGCATTAATACTTGTAATCCGATGTTTGCTAGGTGGCAAGCAATGCCTGAACCCATGACACCTGAACCTAAAACGGCTACTTTTTTTATTCTTCTTGTCATAATATGATGGCTGATATGATTATAATATTATTTTACAACCATAAAATTATGACCTTTTTTCTAAAAACAAACATTTTTGTTTAAAAAATTTAACTCTGAGTTAAATTTTTAACATTTAACATAAAAAAGGCGATACAAATGAATGCACCGCCTTTCTATTAACTAACAAATCACCTTCGATTTTAAAAAGATCTGGTTCTAGCAGTTTTTGGATTGAATTGGACGCCAGCTTTTTTATTTGCTTCAACCATCCTCATTTCTTTTTTTTCAATCCACTGTCCTCCTTGTGCAGATGTAACATCTTTTAGGAGTTCTTTTACCTGATCTGGTACTATGCTTTTGATTAATGTAAACATAAATATTCTTCTTACTTTTAGAATTATGACACAAAGGTAAGTCAAATTATTACACAAGTCAATGTTGTTAACGCAAATTTAACAAAATTTTATTTTTTAAATATGTTTATTTAGTCTTTTACGTGGAATAATATACCGTAAATTATCAAATATATTACATATATTCTGAATTGTATGTTTTTAGTTGATAAAATATTGAACTCCGTGAGATTAGACAAATAAATGTTTTTGAGATTTTTTTATTGGATGTGAATTGTAAATTGCTGTTTCAAGTTTTAGGAAGGATTGTATTATATCAAGTTGTCAATGTCCGATAAGATAATTATTGGGTTAAAATGAATAGCAAGCTTGACTTTGTATGGAGTATAGACGGAGTGTGGTAGGATGTTTATGGGAGCATTAGTGGAGCTTCTATGGAGCGTAGTCGGGCCAAGGTCGAGATAACCTCGGCACAACCTTGGGACAAGGTCGGGACAACCCTAGTGGAATTATAGTAAAAATGGGAGTTTTTATGCGTTTAGGGGCGTAATTGGCAGATGTTCAGACTTGCTCTGGCATTTGATTTTTTGTAATAAACGCTGGTATAAAGATAAGTTTTTTGAATAGAAAATGGGTTGATTTTGAAGGTTTTTTTAATGAAAAATTTAATTGCCACTATAGCGCTAAGACATGGCAAAAATCGGTTGGACGCCTTTTGTGTTATTGTTCCGTACCTAAAGGCACGGGGATTGAGTTTCGATGTTTTTTCTACCTATATTTTGTCCTAGTGAGACAGGGTTTAGATGGTTGTATTATAGATGTTGTAGGTAATGCAGTGTAAAGACTTTCACACATCAGTCTTCGTTGCACTCAGCTTAATGGTCGAAAGAGAAGAACGTTAAGGACTTTCCATCAACAGTCGGATTAGTTGTTAGATGCCGTTAAAGCTGTGTACTATTGCGGATGCCGCTGAAGCTGCACACGATTGCTTATTCAGATGGAGCTTTGCATTATGAAGGATTATATTTTAAAGATCGAAAGGGATTTAGGAAAAACTAGGCGTATGGTTGAAATCTGCAAACTTGCGACAGTGGAGGTTGAGATCAAGACTTTGATTAATTGAAAAGTATATGATGGTTGCTTTTATTTAGTTTTTAGATCACTTATTTTTCTAAATGGTAAAAAATATTAAATTTTTGACTTATTTTTGTTTAGGAAATCTAAAAATATAATTGACTAAAGGTTAAAAGGAATTTATGATAACTATGGAAGATTTAGATACAGGAAAATGGATGACACATTTCAATATACAAGGTAGGTTAAAATCAGGTGGCATTTTGCTTTCATTTAAGAAGCACAAGACAGTGAAATACATTCTTGCATTAATATTTTTTGTTGGTAATAGCCAAGCACATGCTCAACAGTACCACCCACTAGTGAAGGAAGGGAAGTATTGGATTTATGGTCATTATGATTCTTCTAATTGTTTCCTGATGGGTCAACGTTTTAGTGAAATAAGATATTTTGAAGGGGATACCATCATTTTAGATAATCAATACAAAAGACTTATTTCTGCTTATAGTAAATTAAACAATTCACAATACGAAATTTATGAAAAAAAGATTGTTTGCTACATGAGGGAAGATACATTGCAGCAAAAGGTATTTATGATAAATAGTTATTATGATGTATTTCCATGTACAGACAGTGTAGAAATATGTATTTGGGATTTTAGTTTAAAACAAGGTGATACTCTTGCCCAATGTGCTCAAAATATGTTTTTACCATTTGAAATAGATGGACAGCAATACTGTATTATTGATTCTGTTCAGACTGATCCCAGTGGTAAAGTTTTGTACAGCAAAGGAGTCATTCCTGGTACATGTGGTGATTTATCAATAAGTAATGTATTTTATGTGGAAGGTCATGGAATGGATGTAGGCCCTATATTTCGAAAATTTAATGTTTTATATCATAACTACTGCGAAGGCACTTTAGCTGACTGCAATATTATTATTAGCAGTTCCCAAAATGGTCTAATTGACAATAACAATAAAATTAGCATTACTCCAAATCCTAACACAGAATTTATTAAAATACAAACAGAATTAGATATAAAAGGTATTGAAATAATAGATCAAAATGGAATAGCTGTTCTCAGAGTAAATGACAAAGAAATTGACGTTAGCAACTTAATTCCTGGCGTTTATTTTGTAAGATGTATCTCTATAAAAAGTGAGATATATTATGGTAAGTTCATAAAGTTATAGGGAATATTATTTCACATTAAAATAAAAAGGAATGAAATATTTATTTATATTTATATTTTTTGCATGTTTAAATCAAGCTAATGCTCAGAAATATCAGCCTTTGGTAGGAGAAGGAAAGTATTGGATATATCAGCATTATGCAACTGGAGATAATCCTTGTGATTATTGGTGGACAATTGGTACAGAAATGCATCATTTTGGTAATGATACCTTAATAAATGACACTATTTATAAAAAAGCGTTATTGAGCATTCTGAAACCGAGGCTGTCTAAAAAGCCAATTATAAAAAAAATGATCCCCGATACAAAAGTGTCGGGGATTTTTTGTTTGTTCCCTAAAGAATATTATCTTTGGGGTGCAACACAAACAATATGGCAAAGATACAATTTAAACATCTCCCG
>JBGSOH010000091.1:0-13580 GCA_041739205.1 Saprospiraceae bacterium | reverse complement strand
GAAGAATTTCTGCCTGAAAATGCATGGCATACGACCAAAGAATGGAATCCTGATGGGGAAGTTGATATTAAAAAAAGATTAAAAACTATGATGAGGAAGGTAGTGCCTAAAGATATTTTGTAGGTACAGTCAAAAAATTACCCATAACATCTAAATCTACCATTTTAATTGTACTTTATTAAATTAAATATAAGCTTCATAACCTATTTAATTCAAGCCCGTCAGGCTTGTTTTTTTTTAGTCATTTTTACCGTAGGTTGCACCTATGGTTATTCAAATTAAAGCCTTTTCAGGCTTGGTAATAGCTGATGATTCAAATCTACGAAAGTAGAATTAAGTAACTAATCGCATGTTAGCAGTTTTAGTTTAATTTTTGTTTGCCAAAGGCAGACGGACACAATTTTTGTGACCTAATGGCAAACTGTGTGACACTTTAGTGTTAAATAGCACCAAAATTAAGTGCTTTTTGCATTTTTACCATGGATTTACATCCGTGGTTACTATCATTTCACCCCTTCGGGCATATGCCGAGTATTTACCATTTTATAATTTTTGTCATACATATATCGTTCAATATGGGTAAGTTAATTTTTGTGGATAAATGCGAATGACATAAAGTTTCATTCATTTAGTACCGTTTTTCGCAAAATATATTACTTTTGCGTCATCTTTGAATCTTAGGTAAACAACTTTCAGATCGCGTACCTTTTGAATGATTTGATTATCAATTGTTTAGCATTATTTTTTTGATTTAGTCTGTACAAACCAATATTAGGCGTGCCAAAAAGTAAAAGTCAGATCATATTCGAACAAGAGTTGTTTCCACACATGGATGCACTCAAAACTTTTGCTTATCACTTGGCTTATAACGAAGAAGATGCGGACGATTTAGTGCAAGAAACCTATCTAAAAGCACATAAATTCATAGAAAATTACGATACGGGAACTAATGCGAAAGCTTGGTTGTTTAAAATACTTAAGAACGCATACATAAACGAGTATCGCAAAAAAGTAAAACGTCCTTCAAAAGTTGATATTGATGAAGTGATCAGTTTTAAGGAAGGCGAAGAGCCGAAACATGCTGCGTTTACAGACCTGAGACTGGAAATATTTGATAATACCATGGGTGATGAGGTTACCATCGCACTTAATGCGCTACCCTTAGAGTTCAGAGAAGTTATCTTGTTGTGCGATATTGACAGTTTTTCCTATGAAGAAATCGCAAAAATTCTCGAGTTGCCCATTGGTACGGTAAGGTCGAGACTGTTTAGAGCCAGAAATATGCTGAAAGATAAGCTGAAGCAATATGCGCTCAAAATGGGTTATAAAGATATGAGAGGACTCAAGCATGGAGGACAAAGGGATGAGGAGGAAGAGTAAATTGATATTATTTGTTTGAATATAAAATAAAAGTTTTTGTCATGAGAGATTTTAACAATGGCATGTCACTAAAAAAACAGATTAGTCTGTACTTAGATAATCAGCTACCAACACAAGAAGCAGTAGCATTTAAATCAAAAGTGGAAGAGAATCTTAGAGGGCAGAAGATGTTGGAAAGCGAGATTCAATTCAGAGAATACATCAGAACTAATGTAAAACGACCTTCCGTTTCACAAGGATTTATAGAAAATCTTATGACCCGTATCAAAGGGTAAAAGTCAAGTTTACAAGTATATTTCAGTGATTTTTGTTGTACTCGTATTCATATATTTTTGAGATTAGATGACCTAGTTTTTGGCTAGTCATATATCTAAATCAGAGCATTCAGTTTTTGAATAAAATGAGTGCTGATTTTCTTCTCAAAGATTGGTGATACGATTTGTAATCATGGGATGACTCACCTTCACACAATATTTTTTGTAATAATTTTGGTGGTTTCAGATATATCACTACTTTAGTGGTTTAATATCAAAACCAAGCCATATGTCAACCGTCGCCACTAAGCCTAAAGGATTTGTAAATCGAGCACTTGACCTCATCGAACGAGGGGGAAACAAACTACCCGATCCTGCCATTTTATTTGTTATCCTGATGTTTGCCATTTGGATACTTTCTGCTGGATTGTCTACATTTGAATTTAGCGAAATAGATCCTAGGTCAAAAAGTCCTATCGTTATTAATAATCTTTTGACAGGTGCTTCAATAGCGGCTTTTCTGTCTGGCATGGTGACTACGTTTACGAGTTTTGCACCCTTGGGGATTGTTTTAGTAGCTATGCTAGGCGTAGGTGTAGCAGAACATTCAGGATTTATAAATACGGGTATCAAAGCCATGTTGGGTATAACGCCTAAAATGCTTTTGACGCCTATGTTGATACTTGTAGCTATCGTCTCACATACGGCAACAGATGCAGGATATGTCTTGGTCATTCCATTGGGTGGTGTTATATTTCTTGCAGCGGGTAGGCATCCAATTGCAGGTATAGCAGCAGCTTTTGCCGGTGTTTCGGGAGGGTTTAGTGCCAATTTTATTCCTTCGGGGATAGATCCATTGCTCCAAGGTTTTACTCAATCGGCAGCACAACTTATAGATCCAAATATCCAATTGAATCCACTCAATAACTGGTTTTTTACATCAGCATCTACATTGGTTATCGTGCTATTAGGATGGTTTGTGACTGATAGGATCGTTGAGCCAAGACTCCAAAGTACGCCTTATGAATCAGATTTGTCAGAAGATAATGCCATGGGTAAGCTTACTGCAAAAGAAAAAAAGGCATTTCTAGTAGCTTGTGGTGTTATGATAGCATTTTTGGCAGTATTGTTTTTGTGGGCTTGGCCAAGTGATTCTGCATTGAGGTCAGAAAAAGGTGAATTAACTGCATTGGCAGCGCCGATCATGAAATCAATTGTACCCCTTATTTTTACCATATTCTTGATACCTGGTATTGTGTACGGTGGATTATCTGGCGTATTCAAAAAATCAAAAGACATCATAGACAGTATGACGAAGTCGATGAGTGGTATGAGTTATTATATCGTTATGGCATTTTTCTGTGCATTATTCATAGATGCTTTTAGTAAGTCTAATATCGGAGCTTTACTAGCTTTAAAAGGTGCTTCTGTATTAAAATCACTTGCACTTCCGGGCCAAGTGACCATTGTGGGTATCATTTTTCTTACCGCTTTTGTGAATTTATTCATAGGTTCAGCGTCTGCAAAATGGGCATTGATAGGACCAATTATGGTGCCGATGTTGATGCAATTGGGCATCTCACCTGATTTGACACAAGCAGCATATAGGGTAGGGGATTCTGTCTCAAATATCGTGACACCTTTGATGCCATATTTTCCACTAGTAGTTGTTTTTTGCCATAAATATGTGAAGTCTACAGGTATCGGTACGTTGGTTTCTATTATGATACCGTACTCAGTGGCGTTTGGTATAATTTGGACCATATTTTTGTTGGTTTATTGGGCGATAGGTTTTCCATTGGGTATTCAGGCTACATATGATTACATTCCCGGGTAAAATAGACACAGGTTTTTATATGTCACCCTTTTAGACTTTTGTACTAAGTACTTGGTTAGGCTATAATCTATAATAATGTAATATCTTCGGGATTGAACCATTATTGGACTTGTAAACTTGTTTTCAAGAAATGATGATATTTTATAATGTTATCAGCTTGGGATTTAACAGAAGGTTTACCTAGCCGATGATAATCTTGTCATTGATTTGCGATTCTGGGGTAGATCGAATTAGAGTTCAAATCGTTTGTTTTATTTTTCACCAACTCATTACTAATATATCATTGTTTTGCTGCATCTTTGCGCAAAATTTTGACCATCATTATGAGCCAAACCGTTCAGCACATTGCTATGGATTATAGCAAATATGAATATACCCAAGATACCTTAATTCATCTTTATAAAAGTCTAATAAAACCACGTCTTATTGAAGAAAAGATGCTTATTCTCCTTCGTCAAGGTAAGGTGAGTAAATGGTTTTCTGGTATTGGGCAAGAAGCAATTTCAGTCGGATGTACAGAAGCTTTGGATGCGGATGAAAAAATCTTCACCATGCATCGCAATTTAGGTGTTTTCACATCTAGAAATATGCCGCTTGAACGACTTTTTTCGCAATGGCAAGGTAAATCAAATGGTTTTACCAAAGGTCGAGATAGGTCATTTCATTTTGGTGCACCTGAATATGGCATCATTGGTATGATTTCGCATTTAGGTCCACAGTTGTCATATGCCGCAGGTGTAGGTCTTGCACATACACTATCACAAAAACCAAAAGTAGCCCTTGCATTTACAGGCGAAGGCGGCACGAGTCAAGGTGAATTTCATGAAGCACTCAATACTGCTGCTGTATGGAAATTGCCGACTATCTTTGTGATTGAGAATAATGGTTACGGGCTTTCAACACCTACCAATGAGCAATACGTCTGCGAACATCTATCAGACAGAGCAAAAGGTTATGGAATGAAATCTGTAATCATCGATGGCAATAATATTCTAGAAGTTTACCAAACAATCAGCAGGATAGCAGAAGAAATCAGAATCAATCCTGAGCCATGGTTGGTCGAGTGTCTTACTTTCCGCATGCGTGGTCATGAAGAAGCTTCAGGAACCAAATATGTACCACAAGAACTCATGGATACTTGGGCTGTCAAAGATCCAATCAGTAATTTTGAAGCATATTTATTAGATAAAGGATATATCGATAATGATAAAATTGCATCTATTAAAGCTGCTATCAAATCAGAAATTGATCGTACCTATGCTATGGCAGATGCAGAAGCACCGATTCAGTCATCAGAAGCGCAAGAATTGAGCGATGTGTACGCACCATTTGATCAGGTAGTCGTATCGCCATCAAGCAGTGCAAAAACTGAAAAACGATTTATTGATGCGATTGCAGCTGGTATGGATCAAGCAATGGCAAAACATCCAAATCTAGTCCTAATGGGGCAGGATATAGCCGAGTACGGTGGTGTATTTAAAATCACCCAAGGCCTTGTAGAAAAATATGGCAAAGGTAGAGTACGCAATACGCCTTTGTGCGAAAGTGCTATTATTGGCATCGGCCTTGGTCTCAGTCTCGAAGGATATAAAGCGATGGTTGAGATGCAATTTGCAGATTTTGTGACCTGTGGATTTAACCAAATTATTAATAATCTAGCAAAACAACATTATCGTTGGGCGACAAAAGCAGATGTGGTCATCAGAATGCCCGCAGGTGGTGGTATGGCTGCAGGACCTTTTCATAGCCAAAGTAATGAAGCATGGTTTGCTCATACTCCAGGTCTAAAAGTAGTCTATCCATCCAATTCATATGATGCCAAAGGATTATTACTTGCATCTTTTGAAGATCCGAATCCAATTATGTATTTTGAGCACAAAGGATTGTATAGATTAATATCAGAGGAGATTCCAGATGATTATTATACGGTAGAAATAGGAAAAGCTGTCACAACTGTACAGGGAAGTGATTGTACCATCATTACCTACGGTATGGGTGTACATTGGGCAAAGGAAGTTGCTAAGCAAAGTGGTTACAGCATAGAGATTTTGGACTTAAGAACATTACTTCCATTAGATTATAATGCTATAGATGATGCAGTTAAAAAAACAGGAAGAGTATGTGTGCTCCATGAAGATACGATGATCGGTGGATTGGCAGGTGAGATTGCCGCTTATATATCAGAGCATCTTTTTGAATATCTAGATGCACCGGTGGTGAGAGTTGCAGGTCTAGACACGCCGATACCGTTTACAAAATCACTAGAGGACAATATTTTTATGCCGAAACAACGCTTGAGAGAGAGGGTAGAATGGTTGATGAAGTATTGATGGATTGAATGAGGTGGGTCTTTTTTATCTACCTATTCACTTCCTTCGCAAAATAAGCATAAACGCTTAGATTCATTGGCGCTGCAGCAGTTGGGTTCTCTCTGATTCTGTAATAATCTTCGATGATGTCTGCTTGTTGTTCAAAGTTGAAGTCCAATAAACTGCCGCCTTTCAGCATGACTTGGTATAGGTTGGCAACACCACCATAGTCGTATCCTTCTTTACTTCTTTGTGCTTTGATAGCTCGTGCTATGTAGATACTTCCGAATTGCTGAAACTGCCAAATATGCATCAATTCATGGATGAAAATGGCTTTATCGATATTTCTTAAGTAGTTTATAGTATTAAAACTTACGTAAGCAAGCGCTATTTTTTTAGTACCAAATCTTGCCCCTGTATCTACTTTTACTAAGTCGTATTGAATAGAATCGCCAAAAATAGATTTTGCTAAAGCCTTTTCTTGAATGGTCAGCTGTCTTGTTTTTCTTTTTAGTATCGAAAATATTATTTCATACACTTCAGGCATAGCCACTATATCCATGATATAAAATCCTGCATCCACAGACCATTCTAAAACACTTTTAGATGGAAATTCATTTGTTATGGGCCGATAGAAAGGATAAATAACATGTCTCCATAATCTTTTTATCCTTATGGGTAATTGCTGAAAATAATAGAATATCTTATTCATATTTTTCTATTCAAACCTTAATGCTTTGATAGGTGTGATTCTGGTCACAAGCATGGTAGGCAAGACTAGAAATATCAATGTAACAACAAATGTTCCAATATTGAGCATTAATATCGTCATGAAATTGATCTCAATAGGCGCTGTACTAAGGTAGTAATTTGCTTCATCTAGCTTAATGAATTGGAAATGTTTTTGTAGAAAGGCAATACCAAGTCCTAAGATATTTCCCACAATCAGCCCGAAAAAAACGATGTATCCAGCATTGTAAATAAATATCTTTCGCACTCGCCAGTTATTCATACCCAACGATTTGAGTATTCCTATCATTTGTGTCCGCTCAAGGATCAGGATAAGAAGTACGGTGATCATATTTATAATGGCCACTAGTATCATCAATTGTAGAATGATCGTTTCGTTAATGTCTTGAAGTCCCAACCATTCAAAAATGCCAGGATATTTTGATTTAATGGATTCAGCATAGAATTCTTGGGGCAAGATTTCGTAATAAATGTATTCGGAAAAGATGTCTAAATCATTAACATTTTCTAGGACTACTTCCATACCTTGCACTTGATTTACATCCCAGCTAAGGATGTCTTGTAATTTATGGATATCAACGATACCAAATCTCTTGTCATACTCTTCCAATCCCGTATTGTAAATGCCACAGATCTGAAATCTTTTTTTGATTCTAGCATTATCTCGTATAAAACTCATGACGACCTTATCTCCAGTCTTCAAAAACATCTTATCTGCAATGTTTTTGGAGATCAAGAGGTCTACAGACATAGAGTCCTTCAGATAAGTAATTCGTTTTCCATCAATGATGTATTTATTCATCGATGACCAGTTATAATCAGCATCTACGCCTTTGAGTAAGACACCATGAAAATTATCCTTCGTGCTCAACATAGCAGGTGAAATAATGTAAGGATAGACACCTTTCACACCACCAAGGGTTGATTTTTGATGAACTTTTCCTTCAATTGTATAACCCAAAACTTTTGCCTGATCTTCGTAGTCAATCTGTTTGATATCCCTGATTTGGTCGTAGTAGATGTCATTTTTTTCAATGGGTGACAACTCAAAGTTTCTATTGATGTTGCTATCTGTGATGTGGATATGTCCCCAAAATCCAAATATTTTTTCTGTGATTTCTTTTTTGAAGCCTGCGATGATGGCTGTTGTAAGTATCATGACTGTAAGACTCACGGCAATGGCTGCGATGGCAATCCTAATGATTACCTTGGTAAATGACCCCGAATTGGAGAGTGCAATCCTTTTAGCTATAAAATGCTCAATATTCATCTGCCTAAATATGCCAGTATCGGTATAAAACTTTACTTTTGTCCTTTCAAAAAATGCAAAGATAATGAATTTTATAGAAGAATTGAGATGGAGAGGAATGTTGCACGATTCAACACCGGGTGTAGAAGAGTTGCTTAATAGTAAAAAAATAGTGGGATATATAGGTTTCGACCCTACGGCACCGAGTATGACGATAGGGAATTTTGTACAAATCATGTTGTTAAAATTATTTCAATTATCAGGGCATCAGCCTATCGTATTGATGGGTGGAGCGACAGGTAGGATAGGGGATCCTTCCTTTAAGGATAAAGAAAGGGACCTTAAGTCTTATGATGAATTAGATAGCAATCTTGCATTTCAGAAAGAACAGATCAAAAAATTCCTTGATTTTGATGGTCCCAATGCTGCGATCATAGTCAATAACCACGACTTTTATAAGGAAATGAATATCTTAGATTTCCTTCGAGATGTGGGTAAAACGCTGACGGTAAGCTATATGATGTCAAAGGATTCTGTAAAAAATAGACTTGAGACAGGACTTTCCTTTACTGAATTTAGCTACCAATTGCTACAATCTTATGATTTCCAATTATTATTTGATAAGTACAACTGTGTATTACAGATGGGCGGCTCAGATCAGTGGGGAAATATCACGTCAGGTACAGAATTTATCAGGAGAAATATTGATGGGAAAGCATATGCTGTCACCACACCATTATTGACAAAAGCAGATGGAACGAAGTTTGGCAAGTCAGAACAGGGCAATATATGGTTAGATCCCAAGTTAACTTCAGCATACAAATTTTATCAGTTTTGGCTCAATGCAGATGATGCAGATTTGCCTAAATATTTGAGATATTTTACGCTGAAATCGAAGGAAGAAGTGGAAGTATTAGAAGCGAAATATGCAGATGATCCACGTGGACTGAAAGCGATTTTGTCTGAAGAGTTAACCAGAAGAGTGCATTCTGATGAAGATTTTGAATCCGTATTGGCCGTTACGAATATTTTATTTAGTAAAGATGCCAATGCAGCATCTTTAAAGGCGATGACAGTGGAGCAGTTAGATATGATTGCTCAAGAGATACCGTCTTTTCTTTTGGGAAATGATGACTTTGGATCAGAGGTAAATATCACCGAATTGTTAGCAAATGTAGGTATTTTATCATCAAAAAACGAAGTCAGAAAAGCCATACAAGGCAATGCCATTTCTGTTAATAAAAACAAAGTTTCTACGCATGAACACATGGTCTCTAAAGATGATTTGCTTCATCAAAAGTATATCATGATCGAGAACGGCAAAAAAAATAAGTATATGTTGGTGTTGGGTTGATTTTATATGTTTTGTTAAAATCGGTGGATCATTTCAAATGTTAATTAGGTAAAAATTAAAAGCTTTGTCTAATATTAATAACTGAAATGTCGGACTGAATACTTTACGGATGAATTACAAATTATGTTCTTCATTTTTACGCTTGAAGATGAAGTTTAAAAGTGTAAATTGATTTTAACTTCTTTTTCTTTTGTTCACGCTAAAGTAGTGACAGGCTTTAACACAAAAGAAACATGCGCCGCGGCGCACAAGTCTGTTTCATTTTCTTAACGCCAAAACATCAAAAAATAGCTAAACCGAAAAAACTCGCTTTTGTAATTTGCATCTCGTAATTGGCTTTAGTACCACTACGTTCATGATCACACGTTTAAACTTTAGTTTTAGCTCGAACAGTTTTCGCTTCTTAACGCCATTTTATGAAGTTTTGACTAAAAATGAAAAGAACGGTCAGACAATACACTAGGAAATGTACATAACAAAAATATATATTATTGTAAGAAGGGAATGCAGATGAAGACAGAAATAACAGATAATTAAGATTACATGTTGCAAAATGGACAATTGCGTGCAGGGGCCATTAATCATTTCAACTAAAATTCAGGCACTTACATTTAATTTAATCTTCGCCTCATGCCCTGAGCGGCATTCCGTAGGAATATAGATGGGGAAAAAGGCAAATACTTTTTGCATCTTTTGCTTTAACATATTCCTTTGGAATGCAAGCGCAGAAAAAAGTATTCAAAAACGCTAGTTCAAAAAAATGCAATTGCGGAGCACCGTTCATTCTCGTTGCCTACCCATCCCTTTCGGGTTCCTTCACTTCTCGCATTGTCATGCTCGACCATAAAGGATCGTTCAGTCATGCATTTTTCTATTGCCATTTTTAGTCATTCTTTTAAATTTTGTAAATGTTGGGCAATAGACGCACTTTCCTGCCCACCCGCTAGCGGTTCACTTCGTCAAAGGCTTGCGGCCTTTGGTGCTTTGCACTTCACTTCGTTCTTATTCACTATTGCTGTTTTTTGAACAAAGGTCTCCGAAATAAAACCTCACAAAATGAATAGCTGACGTTTTCAGCAGATACTATTTAATTTATAAGTCAATCAAACATGTTTTAACATCCTTATTAGCTCGAACAGTTTTCGCTTCTTAACGCCATTTTATGAAGTTTTGACTAAAAATGAAAAGGACGATCGACAATGCATCTGGACTTGAAGATAACAAAAATGTCCATTATTGTAAGTGTATATTAAAATGTAGGTCATCAATACATTAAGTAAATTTATATTGTTTGATCATAGCTGTATATTCAAGATTAAATAATTTTTTACAAACACCGAAACTTTAATTAATAATAATGCCTGATACGATTTAAATACGCATAAAATTGTTATTCTTAATATTGTAAATACATTGCTTTATAGGTTTACCCATATGTAAACTGATGTCCAAAACAACAAATAAGCAAATCCTAGTGTTGTAGATTTATACAAAAGCGTTACCTTTGCGCCTCAATTGAAATGATAATAAATACTCCGAATGAGTGACCAGATAAAACATGAATGCGGTCTTGCAATGATCAGACTGCTAAAACCACTCGAATACTACCATCAGAAATACGGGACAGCACTTTACGGGCTCAATAAAATGAATCTGCTTCTTCAGAAACAGCGTAATAGGGGCCAAGATGGTGCAGGACTTGTGACCATAAAACTAGACTCTACACCAGGAACAAGATATATCAGTAGACGTAGGTCCAATAGTCCACAATACTTAAAAGACTTGTTCGAAGGTGTATTTTCACATTTTAATGATATCTCCAAAGAACAACTCAACGATCCAAAGTGGCTAAAAGACAATAAGCCATACACAGGTGAATTGTTATTGGGACACCTTAGATACGGCACTCACGGTCCAAATACCATAGAAACAGTTCACCCATTCCTTAGACAAAATAACTGGATCACAAGGACCCTTGTATTAGCTGGGAATTTTAACCTTACGAATGTAGATGAACTATTCGGCGAGTTGCTTTCCTTTGGACAATATCCAAAAGAAAAATCTGATACTGTCACCGTTCTCGAAAAAATAGGACACTTTCTAGATGATGAGGTGCAACGACTTTTTTCGTGGTTCAAACCAGAAGGATATACCAATCAAGAAATAAATGGCTTGATTGCAGAACACCTTGACGTACAGCGGTTATTGCAAAGAGCGAGTAGGAAATTTGATGGTGGCTACGTGATGGCAGGTTTGATTGGTCATGGGGATGCCTTTGTACTTCGTGATCCTGCGGGTATACGTCCAGCTTTTTATTATCAAGATGATGAAATTGTGGTTGTAGCTTCAGAAAGACCTGCAATACAAACAAGTCTGAAAATAAGGTATGATCAGGTCAAAGAATTGACGCCTGGTCATGCATTGATCATCAAAAAAAATGGTACCGTTACTGAAGAACTTTGCAAAGACAGGTTGCCTTCTACACCATGTAGTTTTGAACGGATTTATTTCAGTAGGGGCACAGATAGAGATATTTACTTGGAGCGTAAAAAGCTAGGTGAACTCTTAGCAGGTCGCATCATGAAAGCCATAAATAATGATATAGAAAATACTATATTTTCCTTCATACCAAATACCGCGGAAGTGGCTTTTTATGGCATGATCAAAGGTCTCGAATCCAAACTTAATGATCTTAAACAAGATCAAATCAAAGATGTAGCTCAAAGTGGATCACTCTCTGATGATAAGTTGAACCAAATTCTAGCCCAAACGATCAGGGTAGAAAAACTTGCTGTGAAAGATGAAAAGCTTAGGACGTTTATAGCAGATGATGCATCTCGTGGAGAAATGGTTTCTCACGTTTATGATGTGACCTATGGAATAGTCAAAAATGAAGTCGACACGCTGGTCCTTATAGACGATTCTATCGTGCGTGGTACTACACTAAGAGATAGTATAGTGTACATTCTGTCTACGCTTAGACCTAAAAAAATTATCATAGTATCTTCTGCACCACAGATCAGATATCCTGATTGTTATGGTATTGACATGAGTAAATTAAAGGAGTTTGTTGCTTTCAGAGCGCTCATTGAATTGTTAGAACAAGATGGGAAATCCCATATGCTTAATGATGTCTATGTAAAGTGTAAAGAACAGGAATTGTTGCCCATTGAACAAATGCAAAATCAGGTGAAAGTTCTTTATGATCAATACACACAAGAGCAAATATCTGCAAAAATATCTCAGCTCATCACACCAGAAAGCATCACACCAGAGGTGCAAGTGATTTATCAGACTATTGAAGATCTCCACACTGCATGTCCTAATAACAAAGGTGATTGGTATTTCTCTGGAAATTATCCAACACCTGGAGGTATGAGAGTGGTCAACAGAGCATTTGTCAATTTTATGGAGAATAATGAAGGTAGGGCGTACTGATAGTGGTATGACTTTATAGATTTTAACCTTGAGTCCATTTATAAAACACATGAATTCTGATAATTAACTGTTTTTACCCTATGTCCTTAAGTTATACCGTTGATTAACAAGTGAGTGGAAACTGATGTTTTGCTTGTATGCTTTCCAAAATACTTTTCGGAGTGGACTCGACCATTTAGAATGTTTTTTTTGCAAACGATAATTGGATTGGAACCATTAAAATTTTGTTAATAGGTATATAAAACTTTGGCACAGCGAGAAGTATAACTAAATTTGTTTTAATTATTATTCGATATATTTTATTATGACAAAGATTAGGGATACTTTGATGGTTAAAATTTTGAGTTCTGCACTTATACTTGTTGTGCTTAATTTGAGTATAGACTCACCTGATTTGTATTTAGAAAATATTGATGAAGACCTAACATATAATGAATTTGAAAGTATCTTTGAATTGGTGGTAGAAAATTGTTTGGAATACGGAGATGTAATACCTGAATCAGATGACAATGATGATGATTCAAAATTTAAAGTCAAAAAAATCGATGTACTTTCGATAAGTTTCAAGTCTGAAATTTATAGTCACTTTTTACTTAATATAGACGGCAATAAAAAACCAAACTACATCACTCCCTTATACCATCAAGGTATGGCTCAACCACAATCCCCACCTCCTTGGATTTGAGCTAATTTTTATTTAAATAATTTTTGGGTCTTGGGCTTTAATAGTTAAGACTCTTCTTCGAAAACGCTGGTTCAAAAGTAATCACTTCCTTTTTTACCCTGTTGTTCAATTTAAAATATTGATTATCAATATAGTATAAATAATTTTTACTTTAATGTTAGTTTTTTTTGGAGTAGGCTCTACTTGTAAATAAATAGTTTGTAGAAGTCTAGTTCGACAAAGTTCCTTAGGGATATTTTGTTTAGCATTGGCAAATAAAAATAAGGAGTAACAAAAAAATACTTACACAGAAGGATTTTGACTAAATAAGAATACCTAAGTCTT
>JBGSOH010000115.1:0-4723 GCA_041739205.1 Saprospiraceae bacterium | reverse complement strand
GTGATACCAACTCATCAAGTAATGGATTGTCTGATTTTTGATGTTTCATGTTACAAATTTTAAAAAAAAATTTGACCCGCGAAATTAAATTCAATTTTTCTTTATCCTACCATCGTAAACACAAAATACTTTACAGTCCCTGTAAATGAATAAAATACCATTCAAAATTAATTTTTAATAAAATAAATGAAATTGTTTTTTATTTCAATTCAATAATGATATCTTTGCACCGCTTTTGATAAAAAGCATTATTCTATTTGAAATGCGGGTGTGGTGAAATTGGTAGACACGCTAGACTTAGGATCTAGTGCTGCGAGGCTTGGGGGTTCGAGTCCCTCCACCCGCACTCATTAGAATGCAAGAAAAAATAACTATCTTATATTTATTATTACATTCAATGTTCCATTTATTTTATTAATCATATACATATTTTTCTATGCAGATTGTTAGAAAAGACATCGACCCGTTAAACCTTAGCATCGAACTTACCCTAGAGCCGAGTGATTACTCACCTAAATTTGAAAGCGAGCTAAAAAAATATAAAAATCAAGCACAACTTAAAGGATTCAGAAAAGGTATGACACCTATGTCTGTAGTCAAAAAAATGTATGGCAAATCCATTCTTTCTGATGTTCTTAATCAAGCTGTACAAGATAAACTTTTCGGTTACCTAGATGAGCAAAAACTCAATTACCTCGGTCAGCCACTTCCAAATAGAGAAATAAACACCATCATTAACTTAAATGTCAATGATTATCAAGACTACAAATTTGCTTTTGACCTTGGACTTGCACCTGAACTAGAAATCAAAGGTGTTAATGCTACTGACGAATATACTTTTTATGACGTGGTGATACCTGAATCTATTGTAGAAGAAGAGTTGACCGCAGCAAGAAGAAGATTCGGTAAAAGAGTGGAAGCTGATGATACCATCCAAAACATGGATATGATCAAAATAGAAGCTGATGAACTCGATGGAGATATTATCAAAGAAGGTGGTTGGAAAACTGATTTCAGTATTCTTGTAGATGTCATCAAAGACGAAGGAGTAAAAAAAGACCTTCAGACCAAAAAAATAGGTGATACTTTTGTATTCGATATCCATAAACTAGAAGACAAAGGAGAAACATACACAGACAAGTATCTATTAAAAAGACCTGATGGAAATGACCAAGAAATTGGTGCAAGATTCCAAGGGAAAATTGTAGAAGTCTCTAGAGTAGAGCCAGCTGAATTAAATGAAGAGTTTTTCAGCACATTTGGAGATGAAAGTATTACAGACGAAGCTAGCTTGAGAGCTTTTTTCCACAAAGACCTGAAAGCATATTACGATCAGCAGTCATTACAGTTTATGTATCGTGGGATTATGGACTTTATGGTTGCAGAAAATAACTTTGCACTACCAGAAGACTTTTTAAGAAGATATTTGCTAGAGACAAACGAAAATGTAACTGAAGAGCACGTTAATATGGAATTCGAACCATTTATCAAAAATATGAGATGGTCACTCCAGAAAAATCATTTAGCTCAGAATTATGACATCAAAATAGATGAAGAAGATCTAAAAAGACACTTTACCAATACAGTGTTTTCATACATGAGATCTTATGGTAATATGGACTACTCTTTTATTAATCAGACAGTTGAAAGACTTATGAAAGATAAAGACCAAGTCAATAAAGCATACGAAGAGATACTAGCCGACAGAGTCTTTATGAGAATAGGAGACACGGTAAAAAGGAACAATGTATCCATAACACAAGAAGATTTTGTAGAAAAAGTGAAAGCGCTGAACGAAAGGGTTAACAATTTGTAAGGTTTTTTGTTAATATAGTCTGATTCGGAATTCGAATTCAATATATTAGATTATTTAACGAACTTTAAAACCCTTTTTTGAATGTATTCACAAGATGAATTTAAAAAATTTGCTGTTGGTCATCTCAATATGAGCAGCATGCACCTAGATAAATATATGCAGACTTCTGTGCCTGATATTAATGGTTTCACACCACAGGTTATCGAAGAAAGACAAATGAATATCGTAGGCATGGATGTTTTTTCCAGACTGATGATGGACAGAATCATATTTATGGGCGTACCTGTAAATGACTACGTTGCCAATGTTATCCAAGCACAATTACTATTCTTAGAGTCTACTGACCCAAAGAGAGATATCCAAATGTTTATCAATAGTCCAGGCGGATCTGTGATCGCAGGTATGGGTATTTATGATACTATGCAATATGTAGCACCAGATGTAGCTACTATATGTACTGGTCTTGCAGCTTCTATGGGAGCGGTATTGCTTTGTGCAGGAAAAACCGGTAAGAGAACATGTCTTCCACACGCTAGAGTGATGATACATCAGCCTTCAGGTGGAATGCAAGGACAATTCACCGATATGGAGATTTCATACAAACTCATCAAACAATTAAGAAACGAATTGTATGAAATTATGGCGTTCCACACTGGTAGAACATTCGAAGAAATCGAAAAAGACTCTGATCGTGACAACTGGATGACAGCAACAGACGCTAAAGAGTACGGTCTCGTAGATGAAGTATTGGATAGAAACAATCCAAAAAAAGCAAAGTAAACATAGAATGTCAAAATACAAGGAAAATATAAAATGTTCGTTTTGCGGCAAAGATAAACGCGATGCGTTGATGCTCATTGCTGGCATAGATGGCCATATCTGTGAGACTTGTGTGGAGCAAGCTTTTGACATCATCAGTGATGAGTTAAAGATCAAAAAAACTTCACCTAAAAAAGAAGAATTCGGAAAATTGCCGACTTCTATCACGCCTGCACAGATAAAAACATTTCTAGATCAATACGTTATTGGCCAAACAGATGCAAAAAAATATCTGTCCGTAGCCGTTTATAACCACTACAAAAGGCTTAATCATCTAGGTGATACAGATGTAGAAATAGAAAAATCAAATATCATCTTAGTTGGTGAAACAGGTACTGGTAAAACCCTACTTGCCAAAACCATAGCTAAGTTTCTAGATGTGCCTTTTGCCATTGTAGATGCTACAGTTTTCACAGAAGCAGGTTATGTAGGCGAAGATGTAGAAAGTATGTTGAGCCGACTGTTACAAGCTTGTGATCTTAATGTGGAAGCTGCCCAAAGGGGTATCGTTTACATAGATGAAGTGGATAAAATCGCACGTAAAAACGATAATCCATCTATCACGAGAGATGTATCAGGTGAAGGTGTACAGCAGGCATTATTGAAATTGCTAGAAGGTACCGAAGTTAATGTACCGCCACATGGAGGTAGAAAACACCCTGAGCAAAAGATGATCAAAGTAGACACTTCTAATATTCTATTTATTTGTGGTGGTGCTTTTGCAGGAATAGAAAAAGTCATATCCAAAAGACTGAATACGCAAGTAATAGGTTTTAATGGTGATGACAAAGATAAGGTAGATAGAGAGAATATGCTTCAGTACATCACGCATCAGGATTTAAAACATTTTGGACTTATTCCTGAGCTAATCGGCCGTTTGCCAGTCTTGACATATCTAGAACCACTTGATAAAGAGACACTCATAGCTATCCTTACCGAACCAAAAAATGCGTTGTTAAAGCAATACAATAAGTTATTTGCGCTGGAAGGTATAAAATTGGAGTTTGATAAAGAGGCGATTGATTTTATTGCAGACAAAGCATTAGAATATAAACTTGGGGCTAGAGGACTTAGGTCACTTTGTGAAGCTATTTTGAACGATGCCATGTTTGAGTTACCATCACAGAATGACATAAAAGAGTTTATAGTCGATAAAGTATATGTCGAAGATAAACTGAATAAAAGTGCTATCCGCAAGTTGATAGCAGCATAATAGGTTTAAGAAAATAAGTAAAAAGCCACTTGGAATATGATGTTTTGAGTGGCTTTTTTTATAAGTGATGGGGTGACCAAAAATGAGTTTGTTAAACATACGATAGAAATAGCTCAAAAATGAAATTAGTTTTATTATCCTTACTTCTTTTCCCTTTATTGATATCGGGACAAATTGATTCCACAAAGTCATCGACTCATATATTTTGGAATGCTGAGTACCCGATAGAAATGAAGCATTTTCAGGATACTATCGGTAATGAATCCTTTAGAAATAAGTGCGATTCTATAGGACTTTGTTGGGGAGCTTTTGTCGGATTATTTACTATTATAGATGAACCCAAAAAGAAAAAGAAAAGAGGAGAACTTCTAGAAAAGGCGTATTTTGCCCCTGCATTTGAAATAGCAAGATCATACAGATTTAATAATGATTCTTCTGATTTTCTCACCCAATTACTAGTATTCGACGTTTATGAACTTGCGGCCAGAAAATGTAGGCAAGATCTGGAAAAACTCTTTATTCAAATGCCATATTATGGGACCAAGATCATCATGTTTAAAGAAATAGAAGTTGCCAATAAAAAATTAGTCCAAGAAATAGTTTGGAGTATTACGAATGACATTTACATTTTAAAAAAGGAGAATGCTTATAAAGAATGGCGAAAAACAACAGACGATCTTTTAAAGGAAACAGAACAATACAAAACGACAAATGAAGATAGGGCACGATTTATCTTGGACAGTCCTATTTTAAAAAATTATCAAATGGCAAAAACGGAGAGTGTAGAAAATAATGTGTAAACTCAAGAGAAGAAAAATTAGGCATTTTCTAAAAATTGATCAAAGGTAATAAGAATTTGATTATGAATAATACCA
>JBGSOH010000112.1:0-6822 GCA_041739205.1 Saprospiraceae bacterium | reverse complement strand
TGGAATTAAGACGAGTATATTATCATCTTTCTCTACATTTTTTTGCTTCAAAACATAAGCGGCTCTATTGACTTCATTTCTTAGCTCAGCAAAAGTGATTGATTTCGATTGGTGGACAATGGCTACTTCATCGGAATGATTTCGGGCCGACTCTAGAAAATGAGATACTATATTCATAGCTGTAAATGCATTAGTACATGACTCTGATAGTGTCTGCCACCGTAATTAGTAGAGACTTTAGCAGAATTATTATCAATTTGGAAATAAGCGTGCAACATGGTCTTAAATCCCATTTGATAGGCTTTGTTGCAAAATATAGCAGACATGATATTGGCAATGCCCTTGTACTTAGGGTCTGGATTTCTGGCTAAGGTTTTGACGATGACTTGTTCGGGATTATAATGGTCTTTCACAGCAAAAAACAAACCTATTAGTTTTTCCCCATCAAATACAAAATCAATCAGCGTTTCATCTAAATATTGGAGTATAGGCAAATACAAACCTTTAAACTCATCATAGCTTATAGGTGAAAAAAGTACGTTTTGACTAAAAACATCTATACAGAAATTGTACAAAAGGTTAAGGTCTCTTTCTACTTGATTCTTATCGAAATTTCTGGTGGTTAATCCTCTCTCAGTTAATGCATCTATCGCATTGGGTTGATGGTAAGGTTCATTTAAGTCTTCAAAATTGGTTTGGTATAGCGCCATATCTTCAAAACCACATTTCTTCCACAGGTCGATGTAATAATCCTGGTGAATGAGTTCCATAAAAAACGGTGGTTGAGCATGCAGACTATATCTATAAGAATGCCAAGTACTGCCATTCATAGGCCCAATAAGGTCGGTACATTTTAATTCAGAAGCCGTTGCCTTTGTAGCTAGAAATAGGACTTGAGCTGCGTCAACATTATTTATACACTCAAAGTTACCAATGATAAGGTATTGTGGAAATGATTTGTTATGATACAAGGCTAAAAAGCCTATCAGAATGTCATTATCGTAGGCAATTATGATTTGAATGGCATGATTAAGATTGGTGAGTTTTGGCTTCAGAGCTGATGAATAGAGTTGATCTACAAACGAAGTTAATACATTTTGATCTATCTGATTTTGTAATAGGGTCTTAGTAGTTATCATTTTTCATTAAGGGTTTTAATATTCTGGAGATTCTTCTCAAAAATATCAGAGATCGTTCTACCACTAAATTTCATTTTGATGATGTCCCAAATACTTGTTTTGTCAATATCTTTATATAAACCAAAGGTTAGTTTGGTCTGATCCTTATGAATCGATACGTATATTTGTCTGGTGAATAAATCAGAAGTTGATATAGGAAAATTATTCAAATTAAACAATGACAATTCTCGGTACATCAAAGGCGTGGTTTGCACCTGGGTAGTCAATTCATCCCACCATATTCCAGATTCGTCTGCTTCTTTGAAGCATCTTCTGACACTTCCTACCTTTCCATCTTCTAGAGGATTGGTAGGAGTGATGTGATGGACGTAGCTTGACCATTCGGATGCATTGCTAGAATTGCCCAAATAGTCGAAAACTTTTTCTTTAGGGGCAATAATAATGATACTAGTCTCGAGCTCATATAACCCAGTGCTTTCATTTTTAATAAATGGACTAGTATAAAGCCAAATACCTAAGACAATTACGATAGAGATTAAAATTAATAAAATGATTTTTTTCATAATATACTTAAATTAATTATAACATAATAGAACAATAATAATCGATAAAGGGACGGTGAAATTATCCCAACCTTTTGTAGAAAACAATTCAGCAAAAGAAGATACTAAAGCCAACAGTATTATGAAAAACCATGTAAAAGAAGAAAAAGTTAGCCCATCAAAAAAGAAAGGTGCTATCATTTTGAAACCGAAAATCAATGCAATAGTCGTGATAAAGAAGGCTATGGAGCCCCCAATTGTTTTTAATTGCCCAAAAACTTTGATCGGATAAAAACGCGTCTTTTTGCCAATCAATGCTGCCATAGGATCTGAGATGCTTAATATTAATATAGGTAGATAATAAAACTCTAAGGTCCACTTTTTGGATAACCAAAAACAAAATAAAACAACCAAAGCAAACAACCAACTACCACTGGATCTCCGATTTATTGCTGTGATAGACTTAAACCATTTTTTCTTTTCACTCAATGCTATAAGGCCCAGAAATGACAATGTTAAAATAGCCACTTGCCAAATTTCATCTAAATATACCTGGAATGTCAATGCAATTAATCCTGTGCAAACATGGACTATCTTCCGAGTGTGTTCCACATTTACCTTAAATTTGTAATATAGGAATTCAGTAAACCCAAAAAGGGCCAAATATAAAACGCTATATATACCTACTTCCTTCATTTATGGTCTTTGATAATAATGAAATTTTTGATAAAAAAATCCGCGATCTACTTCAGCATTCACAGCTAGGGGGACACAATGTACGATATCATGCAAATTTCGGGGAACCATCAAATTCCAATAACAAATTCTACTCTGTGGCATCGCATTTTGGTGAAGCAATTTTGCTTGTTTTTCAAATACTTCTTCTGACATGTATTCAAATATATTTGATAAATTAAATCTATTATATGCTGGATGATGCATTAAGCAATTTTCTAGATCACCATAAAAATAAGTAATCTCATTTTGCTGAAGCCACGATTTTATTTTAGTAAAATTTTCAAGCATAGCATAAGGCGGCAGCAAATCTCCAAACTGACCCGTCAAAGTGTAATGAAGAATATAGTTTTGCTGGGCATAGATGGACTTTAAATGTGCTTCTGCAACATTAAAAATTTGTTTTCCCACATTTACTTTCACTTCATTGAGCTTTTCTGGCTCTCTGCCAAATTTGCCCATAACATATTTACTAAAAAATATTCTGAACAATAGTCTCCACCTCAGATTATTCCATTTGTGATGATAAAATGCATCTTGTTCCTCTGCAGATTTGGGCAACATCAGTTGTTGAATATCCTTCTTCGAATGAATAAAAGGCAAAATTCTCTTTGCAAATAACTGAAAATACTTTTCAAATTTTCCTTGATGTATGAGACTACTTTCTATGAGCTGTCGAGATAAAAACACATTGGCATTATCTGAAAGAAATTCTCTGATTTTAAGAAATATTTCCCATCTGTTTTCGCAAGAAATAAATCCAAGTAGCTTCAAAAACTCTTGATGACTAAGGTGTCTTATGGCTTGCTCCTTCAATTGGGTAACCCAAAGTTGTACTTCATTCATATCTAAGCACAACATAGACTTTGGTTGAGCAGAAAGCAGCATAAGGCTGTTGTCACCTGCTGAGGCGATAGACATGACTTTACTCTCACTGTCAATGCCGAGTGATCGGGTCAGAAAGTCTGCATCTTCCCAACAGTTGCTATATTTCAGTGGATTATTATTCCCCATGCTTTTCTACTATTCCTGTTTTTCCATTCATTTTGACGGTATCACCATTCTTGAGCATTTGGGTCAAACCTTTGATACCTACGATGCAAGGAATGCCCATTTCTCTAGATACGATGGCAGCATGACTAAGCGTACTTCCCCTTTCTACTAAGATGGCTGAAGCGGATTGGAATATTGAAATCCATCCAGGATCTGTAGATGTAGTCACTAGAATATCACCATTTAGACTTTTTACATCCTTAGGGTGCGTTAGAATTCTGACCTTACCAGTAACTTCGCCTGCACAACATGGTATGCCCTTAAGCTGTCCTTCATGGACTACAACGTTTTGGTTTAGCACGAGTTCATCATCATATTGATGGACTCTTTCCGGCATTATGGGCAAGGTATGATAATGATCAAATTCTATCTTTCTGTTACCGACGATTTTTTGAATTTCTTCGTCACTAATTTTCCCATTAAAGAAGTCATTGACTTCCCCTTCTTTTAAATAAAATATATCCTTAAAATGGCCAATTGTACCTTGTGATTCAAGTTTTTTCCCTATTTCCCATAAGAACATTCTCACAGTACCAAATCCGAAGGTTCTGTCAAAACGCAAATTCTCTCTATCAGCAACCATTTCTGCTGCTTTATTCATTACATACTTAAAGATGGCTCTTTTTAAGAAAGGAAGCTTATTTAGGATGTCAGCTGTTTCAATGGGCTCTGACTTGCCTCTGTCATCAAAGGGTGAATCATATGATTTTAATACAGTAATATATGACTCAGGATTTTGTGTAAATGTCTCATTTTCTAATTTGAGCTCTCCTACACTTCTATCGCCATAGAGATTTATATACTGCAAAATCAACGCACCTGTCTTCCCAAATTTACCATTCTTACATAAATCCCATATCTCAGATTCCGGTCTATTTTGAATCAAGTGAAGCCTATTTTCCTGATCTGCTTGCCGAATAATCTCTTGTGTCAATTTCGCAGGTAATACAGATTTTACAGAATATCGTCCCACAACCAATTCGGTATGAAGTTGGTCATTTCCTAACCACTTGACACACAGCTTTTGCAGGGTGCCAAAGTAAAACATCGCCAATAGATCATTAGCCAATGGTGGAAACCATTCATTGACCAAAATGGATTTGAATTTTTTATAGTCAGACCATATCTCTGATGCTTGTTTTGTACTATAGTCTTTAGCCTTATATTCTGCTATGACCTCTGTTACTTTTTCAGTAAATGATTTTTTAATCTTGGGCAGCCTTCCATTAAGCCCAATAATCTTGATCATTGTTTTTGTCAGATTCCAATAATCTCCAATTTTACCAGACTTACCCTTCAATTCAAATGCTACACCTAGGGGCTCGCTTACGCCCATCATTTTCTCCATATAAGCTGCATTGATGTTATAAGCAGGCAACATGGCAAGTGCCTTATACCAATGGATGAGATGATAATAAACTCGACCATTAATATGGCCTAACATTTCAGCAAACACTTCACTATTTAATGCTATTTGTCGACTAGGTACGCCCAATAGTTTAGCAAAATTCTTATAAACAGATTCGTAGATTTCTAGTATAAAAGAAAAAGTAAATGGAAGCGTAATACCAGGGTAAGATTCAATGATATTTGAGTTGTCCCAAATGATGTCTTTATTGTATTTTTTCAAAGTGGTGATAGGCCTACTTTGCAACATATACAATATATTATTCTTATAACAAAACTCTACATCTTGCGGACCTTCGTACAGTTTTTCCAGCTGATCTAATATCCTTCTTAATTCATCAAGTTGAGAATGATTTAATGTACTTTTTTTACATAAATCTGAATCTAATTGTACATATTCCAAATAACGACCATTGAATACTAATTTTTGCTCTTTTTCAGATATTTCTTCTGTCCATTTATTGTCTGAAAAGATGTAAGTATCGGCATTGAGTTTGCCACTGACCAAGCCTTCGCCTAGTCCAAATACAGTGGATATCACCTTGGCTTGACTATATGGCTGTGTAGGATCAATGCCAAACGCCACTCCGCTCACATCGGCATCAATCATCTCTTGTACTACTATTGCTAGGGATAACGAAGACGCCGAGATGCTATTGATATCAAGGTAGGTAGTTACGGTTTCGCTATGCTTTTGATGAAAAACCCTTTGAATTGTTTTATAAACATCAGATTTTTTTACAAATAATGCTGTATTAAGAATTCCTGCAAAACTATGATGAATGCCATCTTCAAGATTAGCAGAAGAACGCACTGCAAAAAAGGTATTGTCATTAAATTGGCTTAACTTTTCAGAAACTACTTCTTCTGTTAAGTGCTCGATCTCATGTTCTGTAAAAACGACAAAATCAGGGACATTAAAACCTTTCTCTTTTAAGAAGACTAGAGACTTAGCCTTACCACCGATAAGATTTGAGTTAGCATTCATGTGCTAGAGTAGGTTTTTGATAATGAAAGGTAGCGCACCTAGATTGAGGTACATACCCATAGTCCACAAACCTGCTGCATTTTCTATCATTTTTGCTTTTTTTTGAGTAGGATTTGTTATAAAATTAAAGGCAACATAAAAACCAAACGTTGCAAAAACGCCCAACAAAACATATACATAAAAAGGGCTAGAGATAGCATAACTAGCAACAAAAGCCAATATAAGTGTGATCAGTAAAATAAATATCCAAATATAAACAGCCTTATGCATTCCCCATAGCTTAGAATAAGAAACCACGCCTTCTTCTTCATGCTCAGGAAGTTTTATTTTTCGACCTATCTCTAATACGATGCCATTAAAAAAGGAGACAGCAAAAAACCATGCTAATGCCATCGGAGGATTAATACCCACAAACGACCAATGCGCAGCACTTGCTACTAAATCCACCAATGGAATGATCATCATATGAGAGACCACGTAAGCCATCTGATGACTTTTTAACCAATCTTCAATAAAAAATTCTTTAAACATAAATCCTAAATACACCATGCTAACCAAATAAATGCCCAAAAAACTTTGGTTAAATACAATCAAAATGATCTGCATAATGATGAGCAATATCCCTACCCATTTTAACTCTTGCAATGTAATGAGTCCACGTGGCACTGGCAGATATTTCCTATACTTCATGTCATCTTCATGATCTTTAAATTCATCAGAAATTCTTAACAAAAGAAATATAGTAAATGTCAAGAAAAATGCTTTTAAATAGTCTAGCCAGGAAATAAATTTTGTTTCACCAACTGCTGATAAAGAATAGCATATAGCAGAAAACGAAAAAATCGCTATAATTGGAACGTGTGATTTCAAAGGAAATCTTTCTGAAAGGTAAACCAAGTATTTATTCATAGCTATCTTCCTAATCTTTGGTGAGCACTAGTAAAATGTCCCTCTGCCA